>JAJFTT010000021.1 GCA_021372785.1 Negativicutes bacterium
ATTGCAGAACCAATGGAGGTGCCGCCCAACATGACAAAACAGGCAGATAACAGAAGCGCTGTCGCTTCCAGGCTGCGGGCGCGGAAGGCACGGTAGGCTGCTGAGCCAATATAGAAGCACAATAAAGAGAAAACGGTGGCACCGCCCGACACGGCAGTATTCTGATAAAACCAGTTATAGGTGGCGCTGTTATGGCCGCCCGGTAAAGTAACGCCCAAAATCATCAACAAGGCAAAACCAATAATCAGAATCAGACTGTTAACCCAACCGTCCCGTCTGCGGGCAACTCTGTGCCCATGCACACGCATCAAGGATATGCCGCCCAAAGCCACGGCCGTTGCGACGGACAACGTCTGGCTGCGCACCAAATATTTCTGAACTAAGTCATTGAAGGCCGGGGAAATAAAGATATCTTTTAGTATAACGATGATACCGGTCACCAGTGTGATTACCATCGGCAATGTTCTACGCATAGTTTACACCTCCTGTTGTTAGTTTCTCTTTAATACAGTCTCAATAAATCGATGATCACATTCGTTTTCACGCCTGTGAAGGAACCGATCGTTGCCGCGATAATGCCAAGAACGATGACGATCAAGGTAAATTGTTTTCCCCAGTCCTGGACGACGATGGTTGCCAAGCGGACTCTGTCCTGACCTAAGTAAGCACCGGCAACGTAAATTTCTTCGCCAATCAGGCAATAGTCGCAGGCTACGACGAAGAACGGCGTCTGGCTGGTAGAACTGGTAGCCGCAACCTGAATCGCGCCTGCCTGGTTGCCGGCTTCGGCGAATATCAAAGATTCAGCATAGAACGAACCGATCAGGACCAGAGCCGCAACGCCTTCACGGTTCATGATACCGACTACGCCGGCGGCATAACCGAATTGGTCATTGGTCAGGAAACGAACATCGTCTTCACGATACGCATCCGGTTTGCCTACTTCAAAATATGCGGCGCGAACAATCGATTCGGTGATCGGCTGGACTGGCGGTGTGCGGTTGCAGACGATCATACGGGCATCGTATTTCGCGATCAATTTAGCGACATGGCCCAATACGTTGAAAGAAGCTAAGGTATCGGCAGAGGTTAAGTCGCCGATACCGGGGCTATACAGAACGGGACGCCCCATTTCCGTCGCACGGCCAACTACTTCGTCAACGGCATCCAAACCGGCAATCCGGCGAACCTTCGGAATCGTGCCTCCGGTGCGTGCTTTGCTTACCATGACCAGCAGTGCCGAAACATAAACGATTAAGAAAACTGTGGATGTCAAACCGAGATTTCCATTGCTGTACAGCCATTTGGAAAAGAACGGCTTGATTGAATTTGCAATATTTTGCATAAACGGTGTCATAAGTTTGCACCTCCTGTATGTTTCAAATGATATGTTTTGAATCTGTTTGTTGTGTCTTTCCCGTACCATGAATAAAATAGAATGAACGAAGATTCCACTGCTGGTAAAAACACTTCCATTTCGTTATTTTGCCGCATACCCCCTTTTTTTCCGCATCGCAATTTGTCTGATTTTACAATGCTATGCTACTTTTTGAGACTATTAGAGCAAACGGGAAAAAAACTTATAACAAAACTAGCTTCATTTTATACAAGTGTCCGATTTTTGTCAAGCAGAAAAACTAACTAAATTCTCGTTTTCCTATATAATATTTTTGTAGAGCTGCCAATTTCAGTGCTTTGTTTTACCATATATTCTGGCTTATTAGCATAATATTTATAGTAATATTCATGTATTTAGAAATAATTTTCTTGTATTAAGCGAATCTCATTCATATTTTAAAGTAAAATTAATATTTATATTTTGAAATGGACATATTAAATTATATTTATTTTTGAATACTATCATCATAAGGCATATTATATCACAAATAAGTCATATAATTTCATTTATTACAAACTGCAGCTGCTATAGAAGTGATAATTGATTGTTACAGTTTAAAAAAATACCGTAAATTTAATATATTACTAAAATTAAATTGTTTTTCAATTATCTGCCATTACTTTTTTTTAAGATGATTTTACCCGCTTTCCCAATTGCTCTATTTTGTTTTTCTCCGGACTGATCTGACCAAAAATTACTGAACAGATACCAAGACCGGCAACCTACCGTAAACAAACCGCGTAAACTTCGCTGCTGCGCTATTTTCAGTACTGAACAGGTTACAGATCAGAGCCGTTTCAAAGATTCCGGCGGCGTATTTCAAGCGTTCTTTTACGGCTGTTCTATGATGAAAACCTATTTGTCCGAATACAGAAAAATCCGCAGATGCAGCAATTGACTGCCTCTGCGGATCAAATCAAACCGTTAATTTTTCAAAACTGACAAATCAGACGGCAGCTCAAGATAATATTCTGCAGAATCACCGTCATCGGCAGCGATCATCGGAATCCCCACTCTGCCTGTCCCGCGAATTTCTTCATACAGCTTTAGTGTATCCCTCAGCTTTAAAAACTCCTTCAGCGGTTTCATGCCGGAAGTGATATCAACATATTCGAATTCAAGCGCATTCTGGGAAAGAACCTCTTTCACCGTGGAACAGCCGGGTCAGAAACTGCTGCCGTAGACTTTGATTTTTTTCATAAACAATCCTCCTTCGCCTTCCTGATACGATCAATAATGAATAATGAGTACTGATTTCCTGATTAGTTTCGTTATTCTCATGCCTGTTTCCTTCCTCGCGGGCAAGCATCCGCAGTCATTCAGCAAAAAATTTACACTGCAAAATCAGACGGTGTCTGATCTGAAGAACTTGCTTTCCGGCAGTAAAAAGATTATGATATCAGAAAAGGAGTGATAGATGCATGCTAACAAAAAACTTCGCTTTAAAACTGTTCAACGGCTTTTCCATCCAACGCTGGAATGATATGGCCCGCTCCGCAGAACTAACGGAAATGGATAACAGCAGTTTAAAAATGATGACAGCCTATCTGATCGGTCACGTTGAAATCGAAGCACAAAAGCAAAATGGTGTCACTTTACAGGTGGATTGGCAGGAGATCATTTATGCCAGTTTTTTTGATCTTTTGAGGAAAATTGCCCTTTCTGATATTAAATCCAGCGTTCATCACCGTATTCGCAATCAATATCCCGAGGAGTTCCGTAAACTGAATTATTGGGTTCTTGATCAATACAAAGCGGATTTAGGTGATCTTGACCAGGAATTGCTGCAGCGATTTGCGGCGTACCTCACGGATGAACATCCCTTAAAGCCAATGGAGAGCAGCATTCTCAGTGCCGCCCATGATTATGCGACCTATCGTGAATTTGAACTGATCAAATTAGTCAATGTATCTTCACCGCAGCTTTACTCAATCGAACAGCAATTGAATGCAGAAATGCAGAGCCATTTACAACTGAAGGGAATGCAAATGCTGGTGACACACCAGAAATTATATGAATTGCTCCTGAGATTGGAACAGCTTCGCTTTCAGGTGCGCTGGAGTCATACGGAACGCATTCCGCGCACTACCGTTTTAGGTCATTCTATGCTGGTAGCCTGCTTTGCCATGCTGCTGACACGTCAGTTGCCCGACTTCCCAAAAATTCAACAGCCGGGCAGGATGATTTACAGCAATTTCTTTGCCGGTCTTTTCCATGATCTGCCGGAAAGTGTGATTCGCGATATCGTTTCTCCGGTCAAACGTGCCACCGCCAATTTACCGGAAATTGTGAAAGAAATTGAAGACAGTATTGTTCGGGAAGAGCTTTATCCTTTGATGGGCGATTACCGATTCAAAGATGAATTGATTGCTTATACCAGCCAGGAATTTCAGGATCGTCTGATTTTCGGCGCTGCTCCCGATACACAGCCGGTTTTACTGACAGCAGATCAATTTGAAAAACTGCTTTTACAACCGCCGGTGCCCGGATTGCCTGTCATGGGTTCCCTGATCGGTTTATGCGATGAATATGCCGCTTATCTGGAAGCCTATCAATCGATCGATCACGGGATCAGTTCGAACTATCTGCGGCAAGCAGCCACCCATATTCGTCAGGATCTGAGCACAGGACCGGAAATCGGCAGGCTGCCAGTCCGGAAATTGTTCGAAGGGTTTAAAGAGTTTGAGCTCGAATAAAAGAGAATCTGCCCGAGAGAAGGGAGCTGAAAAGCACGTCTGCCAAATCAACCGATGCCGGGAAAAAAACCGGATCTCAGCCCCAAAAGATCTTCGCAGGATGGCATCAAAAGCGGAGGCGGAAGGAAACCTGCTCTGAAAAAGCTTCCGGCACCCCACACCGTGTTCTGCAGCAAAACAGAGTCAATCTCAGGATGCGAAAATTTAAAAACAGCCGCGGTAAATGGATCATGTTCTGCTTTGCTATGCTCTTTGCGGCTCTGATCGGCCGTATAGCCTGGATCAATTTTGCACCCACCGCGCACAGCGGCGACGCTTTACGGGAAAAAGCAGCCGAGACCTGGCAGCACACTCAGCCCATCAATCCCGTCCGCGGTGATATTTACGATCGAAACGGTAAAACCCTGGCTCTCAGCGCGCAAGCGGAGACGATCGAAGTCATTCCTGAGCTCATTGCCGCTTTGGAATCTTATGAGACGGACAGCGAAGGAAATTATCTGAAGCCGTTTGAGAGTATAGAAAGTTTGGCTGCGAAATTATCCGCCATTCTGGAAATGGATTGGCAGGACGTTTTTGATTGTCTCACTTCCAGCCAGGCTCAGCTTTATCTCTGCCGCCAAATCCCTCCCGAAAAGGCGGATGCGGTGCGCGCTCTGCGCATGCAGGGGATTACCTTTCTTTATGAACCCAAACGCTATTACCCGCTCGACAATTTCGCTTCTACCTTCATGGGTTTTGTCGGCACAGACAATCATGGCCTTTCCGGTCTGGAATTCTGGTATGACGATGAATTGTACGGTACAGCCGGCAGTGCCGTTATGATTGAAAGCAGCGACGGCAGTGCGATCCCGCTTTACGATAATCAAGTGGTTGCGGCTGTCGATGGCAATGATTTGTTCCTGACGATTGATGAACAGCTGCAAACCATACTGGAACGCGAATTGAGCGCTGCTGTCACAGAAAACAAAGCCGCTTCCGGCGGTGGTATCATAATGGATCCTTATACCGGTGAAATTCTGGCGATGGCGTCCATACCGAATTTCGATTTGAACCATTTTGGCGAGGCTGATCCGAATTTATGGAACAACCCCTTGGTTTCCAACGCCTTTGAACCCGGCTCTACCTTTAAGATCATTACCTGTCTGGCGGCGCTGAGCAATAATGTTGCCAGCGAAACAAGTTATTTCGACGATCCGGGTTATTATGTCGTCTCAGGAGAAAAAATCCAAAACTGGGACATGGGTTCTAATCACGGAACCTTCAGCTTATTGGATGGCATGCGTAATTCAAGCAATGTGATCCTGGGACAGCTCGGTTTGCGGTTAGGCGCCGAGAAACTGATTTCATTTCAAAAATTAATGGGTTTCGGTTCTCTCACAGGAATTGATTTTCCCGGCGAAACTGCCGGGGTATTATTCGACCCCGATTCCATTCGCGATGTGGAATTATTCACGGCGGCATTTGGTCAAGGGCCTTCGGTCACACCGATTCAGCAGTTGAATGCCATCAACGCGATTGTCAACGGCGGCCAGTTGCTGCAGCCTTTTCTGGTGAAAACACAAATGGATGCCGAGGGGAACCGCACCGATACCGCCACGAAAATAATCCGGGAGGTTGCCTCTGCTTCCGTCATGGAACGCATGCGAGATATCTTAGTTTATGTTTTAAATGCTCCCGGTTCGAAAGGTGCTTCCGACAGTTATCTGTTGGCCGGGAAAACCGGAACCGCCAATAAGCTCAACGACGAAACCGGCGGCTATTATGAAGATCAGTACATCGCTTCCACTATTGGCTTTGCTCCGGCGAAGCAAGCCGTTTACTCGATCTATGTTTACCTTGATGATCCCAAAGGTCCTAACGGCTATTATGGCGGTCAGACCGTCGCGCCAATGTTCCGTAAAATTGCCGAAGCAGCGCTGGATTATGCGGGCTATCTGCCGGGAGATGTGACAGAAGCAGAAATCACTACCGCATCGGAAACCACAGTAGCCAATTTGACTGGTAAGACAAAGACAGAACTCGCTGCACTGCTGCTGCACAGTAATGCGGTAATCAGTTACATCGGCAGCGGTGATGTGGTCATTGCGCAGTATCCCGCCGCCGGCGGAACCGTCTCAGCCGGTCAGGCCCTGCATCTCTATATGCTGCCGTCCCTTCCCACTGATCCGGCAAAAACGGTGATTCCAAATTTCAGCGGTCAGAATTTAAGAGAAATCTCTTCGGTCTGCGATCAACTCGGCTTAGTGCTCATCAGCCAAGGCAGCGGTATCTGCCGTGAACAATCGGTCGCAGCCGGCACCACCGTCAGCAAGGGCAGCAGTATTCAGGTCACCTTCTCCTAAAAACGTGGATTGAAACTGCCGCAGCGGTCGCTTCGCTTCCGGCGATTGATACGCTTTTGCTTCACCTTTTTGATTTTGGTATCAAAAAGAGCTTAAGTTACAAATCGCCGAACAGATTAACAGCCTGAATCATAACTGGTAATATATTGAGGGAAATTAAATTTGTAATTTTCAATAAAAAAGATTTACGATCACCACCCTTGACAATGTAAAAACATGCTAGTATACTTATGATAAATTGAATAGAAATCGCAAGAAGAATTCAAGAGAGACTGCTGCATCGCATAGTTACAATGCAGGAATATTCAGCAGAGCCGAAAGGAAATTGCAAATAGCGCTCGGGCAAAAAAATCGAATTCAAACGATACTTCGAAAAGTCATTGGATTGACACCGCCGCAGCAATCTTAACTCCGCATCAACCGCTGGCAAAGGGAAAGGATTGGAGCCGAAGAATCTTTCAGGCAGAATTACGGAGACATGTTATAAGGCATGCCTCCGTTTTTATATAAAAATATAATAATAGGAAGTGGGGGAAAATCAATGGAAAAGAAAACACCTCTGTATGACTGCCATCTGGCAGCCGGCGGTAAACTTGTACCTTTCGCCGGTTATTTGCTGCCGATTCAATATGCAACCGGTATCATTACGGAGCATATGGCTGTCCGCCAACAAGCGGGCTTATTTGATGTTTCCCATATGGGAGAAGTGATCTACAGCGGCAGAGACGCTGAAAAAAATCTGAATCGTCTGCTGACCAATGATATTGCTTTATTGCACTACGGTGAGGTCTGTTACAGCCCGATGTGCAATACGGAAGGCGGCTTCGTGGATGATCTGATTGTTTATAAATTGGGCGATGAGAAATATATGCTGGTCGTCAATGCTTCCAATCGCGAAAAAGATGTTGCCTGGATGCAGGAACATCTGTTTGGCGAGGTTCAGTTCGCGGATATTTCTGACGATACGGCGGAACTAGCGCTGCAGGGTCCTAATTCCACCGCCATCTTAGCCAAGCTGACGGATGCTGCCGCTCTGCCTGTCGATAATTATACCTTCAAAGAAAATATTCAGCTCAATGGCATCTCCTGTCTTGTTTCTGTCACCGGCTACACCGGTGAGATGGGCTATGAAATTTACCTCGACAATGCGCATGCCGCCGAGGTTTGGAATTTACTGCTGACAGCCGGTAAAGAACTGGGCCTGATTCCCTGTGGCTTAGGCAGTCGTGATACGCTGCGTTTGGAAGCAGGCATGCCGCTTTACGGTCATGAAATGAATGACAGGATCACTCCTTTGGAAATCGGCTTAAGCTATTTTGTCCACCTGGAAAAAGAGGGCGGTTTTCTGGGCAAAGAGGCAATGATCGCCAAAAAACCCTACACAAACAAGCGTGTTGGTCTTAAGGTAATCGGCCGCGGCATCGTACGCGAACAGGAAAAAATTTTCATCGGTGAACAGGAGATTGGCATCACGACATCCGGGACTTATTGCCCTTATTTTGGCTGCGGTCTCGCCATGGCCCGGGTCCAAAAAAAATACGGTAAAATCGGCACTCAGGTCGATGTAGAAGTGCGCGGCAAACGAATTGCCGCAGAGATTGTTGCACTGCCGTTCTACAAGCGGGACCGGACCACGGCACCCTCTGTTTCTTCAAAATAAACGCGCAGCTTGCGTTTATCAATAAAATACATTAGGAGGTCAATCAGCATGAACATTCCCCAAAATTTACTCTACAGCAAATCTCACGAGTGGGTCTTACGCTTGGATGAAACCACGGTTCGCATCGGTATTACCGATATGGCGCAGCAATTGCTTGGCGATTTGGTCTACATCAATCTGCCCGAAGTCGGTGATGCGGTCACGAGCGGTGAAACCTTCTCCGATGTGGAAAGCGTAAAAGCGGTTTCCGATATCTTTTCGCCTGTGACCGGTGAAATCTCAGCTGTCAACGAAGAATTGAGGGATCATCCTCAACTCATGAACAGCGCTCCCTATGAAGCTTGGATAATTGAAGTCAAAAACGTGAGTGACCGGGAAGAGTTGTTTGCTGCGGAGCAATATGCTAAAATCTGTGCAGAGGAGGAGGGGCACTAAACTATGTCCTACATTCCTTCCAGCTTAAAAGAGCGCCAGGAAATGCTGCAGACGGTTGGTGTCAAGACAACCGATGACCTGTTTGCGGTGGTTCCCAGTGCTTTGAAAATCAAGCAATTACAGCTTTCCGGTGGGAAAAGCGAATTGGAAGTCAGCCAAATTATGCAAGAGATAGCCGGCAAAAATCGAGTGTTTTCCGCTATTTTCCGCGGCGCCGGCGCTTATCATCATTATATTCCGGCCATTGTTAAAAGCGTTACCGCCAAGGAAAGCTTTCTCACGGCCTATACGCCCTACCAAGCTGAAATCAGTCAGGGTATTTTACAGTCCATTTTTGAATATCAGACGATGATCTGTGAACTGACCGGTATGGATGTATCCAACGCATCCATTTATGACGGTGCTTCGGCGGCTGCCGAAGCCATGACGATGTGCCGCGAACGCAAACGCGACCGAGTGCTGCTTGCCGCAACAGTCATGCCGATGGTTCTGCAAACCATACAAACCTACTGCAACGGTAACGGCATGACGGTAGAATTAATCCCTGCAAAAAACGGTGTTACCGATCCGGCCGCTCTGGAAGCACTGTTGAATGAACAAACCGCCTGTGTTTATCTGCAGCAACCCAATTACTTCGGCTTGCTGGAGCCAGCCGAAGCGATTGCAGCAGCCGCACACCAGATCGGAGCCAAGTTTGTG
>JAJFTT010000022.1 GCA_021372785.1 Negativicutes bacterium
TGATTTATCATCAGCATCCGGATGGAGACTGCCTGGGCAGCACGGTAGCCCTGGCGCAAATGCTGCGTCAAGCGGGAGCGACCGTCCAGATTGTCGATGATGAACGGATCATTCCACGTTTATTGCAGCCTCTGTTGGAGGGGATCGAGCAGCTTTCCAGTAAAGCGATTGAAAAAGTCGGTGTTCTGATTTTAGTAGATTGCTGTGAACCAAAACGGACACCTACTTTCTGGCAAAAACTATTGGATTTGAGTGAAAGTATCCTGGTGATTGATCATCATCAAACTGCCTGGGACTGCGAATATGATGGTTGGATCAATGTCAGGGCGGCCGCGACCGCGGAAATGCTGACGGAATTGCTCTTGCTGCAACCGGAATGGCAAAATGAGAACATACGCCGCAGTTTATTCGTCGGTTTGGCTGCCGATACGGGGTTCTTTCACTATGCCAATACGACGGCGGCAACTTTTCAGGCGGCAGCTGTTTTACGGCAAAATCCCAACAGTATTTATCAGCGTTATTTTTCCAATTATACACTGCCTGAAGTGCGGGCTTTTGCTGTCGCCCTGCAGCGTTTACTGTCCGAAGAGGGTGTTTTGACTAGCTACTTCAATTATGATGAAATGCAGCAGCTGCAGGACAGTGATATCATCAGCGAGGTTATGGAAATGCTGCAGCGTGTTGACAGCTGCCGCATCGTGGCTTTTATGAAAGAAATTGATCACGATATTTGGAAAATTTCTCTCCGGCAGCGCGACAGTGAGTATGATCTGGCCGCTTTTGCCGCTGCGCGCGGCGGTGGGGGCCATCGCCAGGCAGCGGCATTTCAAAAAAGTGGCAGTTTGCAGGAAGTGCAGCAGCAGCTGCGCAGCGAATGGAAAGAAGTCAGGTAACAGACATGCATGGAGTGATCAATTTAGCAAAGCCAGCCGGACCAACCTCCCATGATCTGGTTGCTTTTTTGCGCCGACAGCTGAAAGTCAAACAAATTGGCCATACCGGTACGCTGGATCCTTTGGCTACCGGTGTGCTGCCGCTTTGTGTGGGAGATGCCACCCGTTTGGCAGAATATCTGACCGGCAGGAGTAAAACCTACCGTGTCAGCCTGCTGCTGGGCTGGCGTTCCGATTCCTACGATCTGAGTGGTTGTCTGACGGAGAGCGCGGCGTTCAGCCTCGCAGCAAACGAAGTGCTGCAGGTGCTTTCGCATTTCAGAGGGGAGCTGCAGCAAATTCCGCCGATGCACTCCGCAATTTCGGTCAATGGCACCCGTTTATATGAATTGGCACGCAAAGGTGAAAGCATCGAGCGGGAAGCCCGGCCGATACTGATTGAAGAACTGCGCCTGCTTACCGAGCTGCCGGCTGCGCTGCAAAAGGGCAGCTGTCTTGCATTGGAAGTCACTTGCAGCAAAGGG
This sequence comes from Negativicutes bacterium, assembly GCA_021372785.1. Classification (NCBI taxonomy): domain Bacteria; kingdom Bacillati; phylum Bacillota; class Negativicutes; species Negativicutes bacterium. The sequence continues at coordinate 1,418 of JAJFTT010000022.1, forward strand.
ACTTATATACGGACGCTCTGTGAAGATATCGGCAACCAGTTGGGCTGCGGCGCCGTCATGCAGCAACTGCAGCGAACCAGAAGCGGGCTTTTCTGCTTGGAGCAGGCGTTTTCAAAAGAAGAGGTAGAAGAAGCATGTGCAGCCAATCAGGCAGCGAAGCTTTTCAGCAAACTGACGCCTGCGCATCTTGGCTTACCTGCCTGCATTCTGAGTGATACAATGTTGCGGGAACTTCACTTCGGACGGACGGTGTGGCTGCCCGCTGCGGCAGTGGAAGCGAAAGAAATACTCGTTTGTGATGCGGAAGGAAATTTACACGCCATTGCAGAAATCGGATTGGATACTTGCCGGCAAAACCTGGTTTTAAAGCCGCATAAAGTCTTCGTCAATCTGATCGCGATGGATCTTCCTGCAATCAAAGCGCAAATAAAACAGGTGACAGTATGCAGATAATTCATGGCTTAACGAATCTACCCAAAGGAAAGCGCGCAATTGCGCTTGGAAATTTTGATGGAATTCACATCGGACACCGTCCGATCATTGCAGCGGCGGTGCAGAGGGCGGCTGCAAAATCCTATCGCTCCAGCGTCCTGATGTTCGATCCTCATCCCATGCAAGTCCTGCAAAGGAACAGCGGCCTGCAATTGCTGACAACGCCCAAACAACGGGCTGCACTGCTGAAAAAAATGCAAGTGGATGAACTGCTTCTGGTCCCCTTCACAAAAAAGATACAGCAAATGCAGCCGGAAGATTTTGTTGAGCAGATATTGCTGGCGCGCTGCGAAGCGGCCTGTGTTTCGGTCGGATACGACTATAGCTTTGGCTGCGGCGGGAAAGGCAGAACGGAATTACTGCAAACCTTGAGCAGCCAAAAAGGTTTTGAACTGATCATTCAACCGGCAGTGGAGTATTTGCAGCAGCCCGTTTCCAGTACACGCATCCGTTCGGCGGTTGCCGGCGGCGATTTGCGACTGGCTGCGCTGCTGTTGGGCCGCCGGTATGAAGCGGAGATCTGCCTGGTTGCGCTGGAGTCGGAAACCGGCAGGCTGATCCAGACCGGAAAAATTGTCTTACCGGAACAGGGCAGCTATCCCATCTGTTTTTATCATCCGGAAACGAAACTGAACTATGCGGGCCGGCTTTCTGTGATTGGCGAACCAACGAGGGAATTTCAATTGCAATTGCCGGGATTTCCCTGGCATAAAGGAAAAATTTACGGTCGACTTACGTTTCTGTCAGATTCTCTCTCTGAATAGACCTTGCGTTCATACCGGAAATAAGCTATAATACGTTAGACATCAAGTCACGACCCAAAGCGAGGTTACCGGCGCCTCCTGCCTGTTTACTTGGCTTTTGGGACTAAAAAAATTAGGAGGAACGCAAATTATGTTAGACAAAGAACTCAAACAAGAAATCATTCAGACATATCAGCTTCACGAAGGCGATACCGGATCTCCGGAAGTTCAAATTGCCATCTTAACGGAGCGGATCAATCAACTGACCGAACATCTGAAAATTCACCGTAAAGACCATCATTCCCGTCGCGGTTTATTCCTGATGATTGGTCAGCGCCGTGGCTTATTGGATTATCTCAAAAAGGTTGATATTGACCGTTATCGTGTCATCATCGAGAAGTTAAAAATCCGTCGTTAATTTGCATTTGAAAAAACTGCCGTCTGTTTTGCTTTCAGCGACCAGATGGCAGTTTTTTTTTGACCATATTGTGCAAGGACAAAGAGAGACAAAAGAAAAAAGGCAGCGGCACAGAAGCTGCCAAAGAAGGTTTTTCGCACGAGAGAAGGGATTATTTCCACGCAAGGAAGGAAATCTCTGCGGATTGTGGAATTAATCATAGTGAATAAAAATAAGAAAGTAAAATCAACAGGAGGTACAAATGCTGCAAGAAGTAAAACGAGACATCGCCGGCAGGGCCTTGAAAATTGAAACCGGCCGTTTAGCAAAGCAAGCCGACGGAGCTGTGCTGGTCAGTTATGGGGATACGGTTGTGCTGGTCACAGCCTGCGTATCCAAAGAACCGCGTCTGGGTACGGATTTCTTTCCTCTTACCGTAGATTATGAAGAACGGCTCTATTCCGTCGGTAAAATTCCCGGTTCCTGGGGCAGACGGGAAGGCAGGGCTTCTGAGAAGGCGACGCTTTCCGCTCGGGTCACCGATCGGGCAATTCGTCCGCTTTTCCCGGAAGGTTTTCGTAATGATGTACAGATCGTCGTCACTGTTTTGAGTGTGGAGCAGGATAACGCACCGGAAGTCGCAGCCATCATCGGCGCCTCAACCGCGCTTTGCCTTTCCGGTATTCCCTTCAATGGTCCGATCGCCAGTGTTATGATGGGCTATGACGGAGAACAATTGATTGTCAATCCGACTGCCGAACAGGAAAAAATCGGCATTTTGCATTTGCAGGTAGCGGGAACCAGAGATGCGATCAATATGGTAGAAGCCGGTGCAAAGGAAGTGCAGGAAGACGTCATCATCGACGCTTTGGCCCGGGCGCATGTCGTGATCAAAGAAATCATTGCGATGGAAGATGAACTGATCGCAATGGCTGGAAAAGAACCGATGCAGGTCGCTGTTTATACCGTTCCGGCAGAAATTATGGCTGACGTGCGCACCATGGCGCTGCGTCCGATTTACGAAGCCTCTGCGACACAGGAGAAATTGGCGCGGGAAACCGCAATCGAGCAAGTCAATGCCGAAATCAAGGCTGCTTTGGCAGAAAAATATCCGGATAACAGCAAAGACATCGGCGAAGCACTGAACGAAGTCCTCAAAGAAGTTGTGCGCGATATGATCTTAGCGGGGAATCGTCCGGATGGTCGGGTGATGACTGAAATCCGTCCGATCAGTATCGAAGTAGGCGTCCTGCCGCGGACCCATGGTTCCGGTTTATTTACCAGAGGGCAGACGCAGGTTTTAACTTCCGCTACACTGGGCGCGATGGGGGATGTGCAGAAATTGGATGGTTTGTCCGAAGAGGATGATACCAAACGCTATATGCATCATTATAATTTTCCACCTTACAGTGTGGGCGAAACTCGTCCGATGCGCGGACCGAGCCGCCGCGATATTGGCCACGGCGCTTTGGCGGAGCGTGCTTTGCTGCCTATGCTGCCGGACGAAGAACAGTTTCCTTATACGATTCGTCTGGTTTCCGAAGTATTGGAATCCAACGGTTCCAGTTCGATGGCTTCCGTTTGCGGCAGTACCCTGGCTTTGATGGATGCCGGCGTGCCTTTGCAGTCACCGGTTGCCGGTATTGCCATGGGTCTGATCAAAGAAGGGGACCGCATCGCAATTTTAACGGACATTCAAGGACTGGAAGATCATTACGGAGACATGGATTTTAAAGTGGCAGGCACCGCCAAAGGCATCAACGCGCTGCAGATGGATATTAAAGTAGCCGGTTTGGATTTGGATATCATGCGCCGGGCTTTGGCGCAGGCAAAAGAAGGCAGGCTGTTTATTTTAAACAAAATGCTGACAGTCTTACCGGAACCGCGCAAAGAAATGTCTCCTTTTGCTCCGCGTATTCTGACTTTGAAAATTGATGTGGATAAAATCCGCGATGTCATTGGACCGGGCGGCAAAGTAATCCAAAAAATCATTGCAGAAACCGGTGTGAAAATCGATGTGGAGCAGGACGGCCGCATCTTCATTGCAGTGCCGGGGATGCAATATGAAAACGGGCTGAAAGCGCTGAAAATCATCGAAGGAATCACGAAAGACGTTGTGGTCGGCACGGTTTATCTGGGTAAAGTCACGCGTGTCGAAAAATACGGTGCTTTTGTCGAAGTCTTACCGGGCAAAGAAGGTTTGGTGCATGTATCGCAGCTTGCTTTGGAAAGGATCGAGAATCCTGCGGATGTTGTTTCTGTCGGCGATGAAATTTTGGTCAAAGTCACCGAAATTGATAAGCAAGGTCGGATTAATCTTTCCCGTAAAGAAGTGATTAAAGAGGATGCCATGCGTTCTTAATCTTTCACCCGGAAAAGGGACCGTTGACAGAACGGTCCCTTTTTTTACAGAATTGAATTTTCCATCCGCTGCGCTTTTACCGCAGCGCCGGGAAGCTGTTCCTGCATGCTTCGCAAAGTACAATAGGAGGAATAGTCATGCGAGGGTTTTCTTGGATTACAGCCTGTCAGGATCAAAATGCCGCGCTGCCACAGCGTAAAACGAGCGGCAGCGCCGGTTATGATCTGGAAGCTGCCCAAACCGTCACGCTGCGGCCGGGGGAGACCGCTTTGGTAGCAACCAATTTAAAAGCTTATATGCAGGCGAACGAAGTGCTGCTGATTATGATTCGCAGCAGCTTAGCTCTCAAACAAAATTTGCTGCTGGCCAATGGTGTTGGCGTGATCGATGCCGACTATTATAATAACCCGGACAACGAGGGGCATATCCTCCTGGCTGTGCGCAATCTGGGGGAGCAAGACGCGCTCATCACCAAGGGGCAGGCAATTGCCCAGGGGATTTTTACACAGTATCTGGTCAGTGAGCAGGAAGTCAACGTTTCGAGTCCGCGTCAAGGCGGTTTCGGCAGTACGGACCCCAAGTAAGCAGGCGGTATCGATTTATTTTTTTACTTTCTCTCAAAATACAACCGTTTCGCTGCCAAGCGGACTGTTCTGGCAACACAGCTGCCTTGAGCAGATGCAAAGAGTAGTTTGGTTTTAATATTGGCTGTTTTTATCTTGCTGAAATTTTGCTGTTTTTGCTGCTAAAGAATCTTCCGCAGGTTCGGGCAAATGTCATAAAAGACAGATATATGATATAATCAGAATCTTTTACAAATCATCAACAAAACGATTGCATAAATGCAGCGGATCTGCTAAACTGAATTTGCTTTCAATGAATACAATGAAAGCTTGGAGGTGATGATCTTGCGGTTTACTACAGTCGCCATGGCTGATTTCACACCGGTTCTGGTAACCAGAAAAATCGGAAAAGCAGTGAAAGACCTGCTGGCGGTAAATTTACAGGCGTCGGGCGAGCCGGAGGTCTTGATTCTGGATTTTAGAGAGATACAGATCCTCGATTTTTCTTGTGCCGACGAATGTATCGCCAAACTCCTGATCGAAATATGCGGGGACTTTTTTGGCCCGAAAGCACTTCTGCTCAGCAATTTATCGGAAGATCAGCTGGAGAATGTTGCAGCCGCTCTGTCTCAGCGTAATTTGGTAATTTGTTATCTCAGCGGAGGTCAGCTGCGTATTTTGGGCGAACTGAAAGAACCTCTCGCTGCTACGCTGGACGTTCTCAACCAAAATAAAACTGTCACCGCCAGAGAGATCGCGGATTTAATGCAGATCGCCATCAATACGGCCAGCAACCGCCTGAGTGAATTGTCAAAGCGAGGCCTGAGCCTGCGCAGAAACGACATGCCGGCTGCCGGCGGAAAACAATATCTCTATTGCAGCATCCTACCGGATCAAGCGGAACTCAGAACTGAAAACCAGAAAGAATAGGGAAAGGCAGGGATTCAAAAATGGCAACTCCGACAGCTCAAAACAAGCAGAAGGCACTCGATGCGGCTTTGGCCGGTATTGAAAAACAGTTTGGTAAGGGATCGATTATGCGAATGGGAGAAGCGGAAGCACGTTTGAATATCGATGTCATTCCGACCGGCTCATTGGCTCTCGATATTGCCCTCGGCGTTGGGGGTGTACCGCGCGGCCGCGTCGTGGAGATTTATGGGCCGGAGTCCTCCGGCAAAACAACCCTGGCTCTGCATATCGTTGCCGAAGCGCAGAAAACCGGCGGTACGGCAGCATTCATCGATGCGGAACATGCCCTGGATCCGACTTATGCTTCCAATCTGGGTGTTAATATGGACGATCTGATCATTTCACAACCGGACACCGGCGAACAAGCTCTTGAGATTACGGAAGCATTGGTTCGCAGCGGAGCTTTGGATGTAATTGTGATCGACTCGGTAGCGGCTCTGGTGCCAAAAGCGGAAATCGACGGTGAGATGGGCGACTCTTTTATGGGACTGCAGGCCAGGCTGATGTCACAGGCTTTGCGCAAACTCGCCGGAGTCATTTCCAAATCACATACCGTTGTGATCTTCATCAATCAGCTGCGTGAAAAAATTGGCGTCATGTTTGGTAATCCGGAGACAACCACCGGCGGAAAAGCTTTGAAATTCTATGCCAGTATTCGTCTGGATATCCGACGCATTGAAAGCTTAAAGCAGGGAACGGAAATTATCGGCAACAGAACCAGAGTGAAAGTCGTTAAAAATAAAGTGGCGCCGCCGTTTAAACAAGCTGAATTTGATATTATGTATGGCAAGGGAATTTCCAGAGAAGGTTCTGTCCTGGATATGGCGGTTGAATGCGAGATTATCAATAAGAGCGGCGCCTGGTTCTCTTATAACAATGAACGTTTGGGGCAAGGCAGAGAGAATGTCAAACAATTGCTGATCGACCATCCCGATTTGTTAAGCGAAGTGGAATTGAAAGTCAGGGAAGCTTATAAATTGAATGCCATCAAAGCACTTCCGGCTGAAGAAGTCTCGGAAGAAGCTGAGTTACCGGAAGAAGAAGCATGAAAACCGCGGAACAGGCTTGCCTGGCGAAATGTCTGCAGTTATTATCCAAAATGGCTTATTCCAAACGGCGCCTACGTGAAAAACTAGGTGCCGTTTACGATGCCGAAACGATAGAACGGGTGATTGCCTGTCTCGAAGCGCAACATTATCTGGATGAACCGCGTGACTGCCTGCTCTGGCTGGAGCATTATCGGCGGCAGAGTAATAAAAGTAATTATGAAATAAGCGCCTTGCTGTCGCAGCGAGGTTATGAGCGTGCCTTGATCAGGGCCTGTCTGGATAGACTGGATCCGGAAGAAGAACTCCAAACAGCTATTGTTGTTCTGCAGGGTTTGATCCGTCAGAAAAGCTCTGTTGATTCTCAGGAAAAGCAAAAAATCATGCAAAAATTACTGCGGCATGGTTTTCCAATGGATATTGTCCTGAAAGCAATGCAAATTGTTTGCCAACCGGAACTTGATTTCGATGAAAACTTTTAGAAATCGATTTCCTCATCTTGACGTGAGCTCGAATTCAGTATAAAATAGACAAGCAGAGGCGAAGGCGAAACGAATTTTCAGAGGGATGCGTTTTGCCGATGGTCAAAAGAAACCGTCCGGACCTTCTGCCAATCCGTTTTCACTGATTTAAGTTTTGTATAGACGGAATGTCACGGTTCATTGAAAATTTAATCAATAGGAGGTGTGTTAATCATTCAGGAACTTATTATAACAGGAGCAATCGCTTTGATAGCCGGAGGTTTGATCGGTTGGTTTATCGGCAAAACCTATAAAATAAAAACGGACGAAGCTCAATTGGGTTCTGCTCGGGAACAGGCGAAAGACATTTTAGAAAAAGCCATTCGCGACGCGGAAATACAAAAGAAAGAAGCATTGCTGGAAGCGAAAGAAGAAGTACATCATTTGCGGTCCGATTTGGAAAAAGAGATCAAAGAACGCCGCAATGAACTGCAGCGTTTAGAACGTCGGACGATTCAAAAAGAAGAGTTACTGGACAAGAAAACCGAAGCCTTCGAGAAAACCGAAGAGATTTTAGCCAAACGAGAGCAGGATATCGAGACGCTCAGGCTGAAGGCGGAAGAGGTTTATCAACGCCACTGGAAAGAACTGGAACGTATTTCCGCTATGTCAAAAGAAGAAGCCAGGCAATTTTTGCTGAGCCAAACAGAAGAAGCAGTCCAACAGGATATGGCGCTGATCATTCGCAATGCTGAGATACAAGCCAAGGAAAAATCGGACCGGAAAGCGCGAGAAATTGTCAGTTTAGCCATTCAGCGCTGCGCTTCCGATCATGTTGCCGAAACAACCGTTTCGGTGGTAGAATTACCCAATGAAGAAATGAAGGGCAGAATCATCGGGCGGGAAGGCAGAAATATCCGTACCCTGGAGACCCTGACCGGCATTGATTTAATTATTGATGATACACCCGAAGCAGTTATCTTATCCGGATTCGATCCGGTGCGACGTGAAATTGCCCGGGTTGCGCTGACGCGTTTGGTCCAGGACGGCCGCATCCATCCTGCGCGGATTGAAGAAGTTGTAGAACGGGCAATTCGTGAAGTAGATCAACGGATCGAAGAAGAAGGAGAGTCAGCTACTTTTGAAGTTGGAGTCAACGGGATTCATCCGGAAATCATCAAACTTTTAGGTCGGCTGCATTTCCGAACCAGTTATGGACAGAATGTGCTGAAGCATTCCTGTGAAGTTGCTTATTTGGCCTCGATAATGGCTGCTGAATTGGGAGCGGATGTTACGCTTGCCAAACGCGCCGGCTTGCTGCATGATATCGGTAAAGCGGTTGATCATGAAATAGAAGGTTCTCATGTGGCAATCGGGGTGGAAATAGCACGCAAATACGGCGAAAATGCCGAAATACTGCATGCAATCGAAGCGCATCACGGTGATGTTGAAACAAAAACGGTCATTGCTTCTTTGGTGCAGGCTGCAGATGCCATCTCGGCGGCACGTCCGGGCGCCAGACGCGAAACATTGGAAACATATGTCAAACGCTTGCACAAATTGGAAGAAATCGCTACGGAATTTGAAGGCGTTGAGCAAGCATATGCAATACAGGCCGGCAGAGAAGTGCGTATCATGGTAAAACCAGAAAAAGTGGACGAAGTGATGTCCTATAAATTAGCGCACGATATTGTCAAGAAAATCGAAGAGAATTTGGATTATCCCGGTCAGATTAAGATTACGGTGATCCGGGAAACGCGGGTGGTCGATTACGCGAAATAAGAGCATCCGCACCGCGATCGGCTGGTAAACTGTTAAGCTGTTCAGCAATCAAAACGATTGCTGAACAGCTTTTTTTAAGGACGTATTTTTGTTTGGGTTGCCAATAAGAAGGAAAACCAGGCGGGAACGTGAATATAATATAGCGAGGTGAAATTCAATGAACAATCTAAAAGAGGAAGCACCCCTTGGCGCTGCTTTTTTGATTTCCGCAATGATGATCTATCCATCTCTTTCTTCGATTTTTCTCAATACGTCCGATAAATCGATAACCCTGGATTTTACTGTGCAAAAAAACGGGAAAGAGAAAGATCACTATCAGCATGCAATCAAACAACTCAAACAGGGAATTCACTTTTTCCATATGATCGATCGGATCAGACCGGAAATCTATCAAGTGGACTTATCTGTCACGGAGTATCAGAATAAAATCAGTGTTCAGCGTGATATGAAGAGCCTGACTCCCTATGAAATCGAAGCGATCTATGATCTGTTTGAGCGCTACTTTGCGGAAGACAGTGAGGAAGAAGCGGACAATGATTTGAGCAACGAACAATGGCAGCAGCATAATCAATTATATGAAGCGCTCTACCAGTATGTTTGCCATGCCGATTTTGTGCCGATCCGCGCTTTCAGAGATTATGATGCCATCTACATCCATCAAGTAACGGAACAGAAGAAAGGCTAGGACGGCAGGCAGGAAATGCGTATTTTATTCATCGGTGATGTGGTAGGCCGGACCGGCTGCAGAATTGTGCAGGAACAGCTGCCGCAATTCAGAAGGAAAAACAATATTCAAAACGTGATCGCGAACGGGGAAAATGCTTTTCGCGGCAAGGGTCTCAGCCGCGAGATTGCCGATCAGCTCTTTGGTTCTGGAGTCGATCTGATCAGCAGCGGCAATCATATTTGGGATCAAAAAGCGGTTTTCGATTTTATCGATCAGGAAGACCGCCTGATTCGGCCCGCCAATTATCCGGCGGGGGTGCCGGGACGCGGCTGGACCAGCTGCTGGGTGGGCAGTACAGGGATACAGATCGCTTTGATCAATTTACTGGGCCGCGTGTTCCTGGCAGAAGTCGATTCTCCCTTTGCCGTGTTGGATCGCGTCTTGGCGGAGATCCCGCCGGAAATTAAAATCCGCATTGTCGATTTTCACGCGGAAGCCACTTCGGAAAAGTTGGCGATGGCTTATTATGCGCAAGGGAAAATATCGGCCTTATTGGGTACTCATACCCATGTGCAAACGGCTGACGAGCAGATCCTGAAAGATGGTCTGGCATATATAACCGATGTCGGCATGACCGGCGCGCTGACCTCGATTCTGGGGACAAAAGTGGAGCCGGTGCTCTATCGATTTCTCACAGCCTTGCCGGCGCGTTTTGAACCGGCCGAAGGTCCGGGTCAGTTCAACGCAGTCATTCTGGAAATCAGCGAGAGTAGCGGCCAAACCAGCAAAATTGAAAGAGTCAACTGGAAGGAAAATCTCTAATGGCACTTTCCAGGCGGTCTGCTATTCAGGCAATTTAACTTATAATAGTCCATATTGGACTATTATAAAGAGCCAATGAACTCTGAGCACAGAAATAGACAGAATGAATATTGTGATATTAAAAGGTTTTTGCAAAGAAAAAGAGAAATATGAGAATGATTTCTGTTTCTAGTCTGCTTTGCAGACCAATATTGGCTTAAGGAGGAAATTGTGGACCTGTCCAATATTTATCTAGACAAAAAGAATGGTGTGCCACTTTACCTTCAGCTTTCAGAACAACTGAAAAGCATGATCCTCAGTGGTACTCTTTCCACCGGCGAACGCCTTGCTACGGAAAGAACAATGTCGGAGAAGCTGCAGGTCAGTCGGAACACGATCAGTCTGGCATACTACGAATTAGAATCCGAAGGATTAGTGATTTCACGGCAGGGCAGCGGCACTTATGTGGCAGATTTGGAGCGCCGTCTTCAGCAAATCGACCGACGGCAGGCTTTGATGATGTCGATCGATAATGTCATCAAAGAAGCAGCGGAAAATGGCTATACCCTGGAGGAATTCACCAGCTTATTTTCCGGTTGTATCCGTGAGTGCCAGGGCCATTTTAAAAAAGTCCATCTTATTTTCATCGAATGCAATCAGGAACAGGCAGATTATTTTGCCAAAGAGATCGAATTGGGTTCCGGTGTTACCGTTGAACCGGTCTTGCTGGAAGATTTACAAAGCAAACGGGATTCTTTGCAAAAAGCAGATCTGATCGTCACGACTTTCTATCATTTAGAAGAAGTGATCGCATTTATGCCGGAACGCCGGGATACCATTTTGGGAATTGCCCAAGATCCTCAGGTGGATACGATTGTCAAGATCGCTACCCTATCCAAGACGGAGAAAATCGGTTTGGTTTCTTCTTCGGATATATTTGCCACAGATGTCATTCGCTCCATTCAGAATTCCGGTATTCCGGGTTTGAAATTTGTCAGAACAACTTCCAGAAATCCGGATATTGTCCGACAATTGATTGATTCGGTCGAAGTTGTCATCGTGTCACCCGGACGCAAAGAAGAAGTGCAGAAACTGGTGGGACGCCGCCCCATTGAGGTGATTGAATTTATTTATCGCCCGGATATGGGATCAATCAACCTGCTCAAGAATGCTGTGCTGCGTTTGCGTGACAGGAAAGACTAAAGGAGGTATTTTGTGTTATGGACAACAATCCAAAGAATCGGGTTGTGACGATCAATGAAAAATGGTGCAAGGCCTGCGGAATCTGTATGGCTTTTTGCCCCAAAAAAGCGCTGACACCCCAAAAGAACGGAAAACCGACGTGGAATCGTGATTTATGTATCCGCTGTGGTCAGTGTGAAATGCGATGCCCCGATTTCGCCATTTATTTGGAAGACGGGAAGGAGGAGAAAAAATGACGAAAGCAAAACTGATCCAGGGTAATGAGGCCTGTGTGGCCGGCGCCTTAGCGGCCGGCTGCAGTTTCTTTGCCGGCTATCCGATCACCCCATCGACGGAAATTGCCGAATTATTAGCGGAAAATTTACCGAAAACCGGCGGCAGGTTTATCCAGATGGAAGATGAAATTTCCAGCATGGGCGCCGTGATCGGTGCCAGTCTGACCGGCAGAAAATCAATGACCGCAACCTCCGGTCCGGGATTTTCTCTCAAACAGGAAAATATTGGCTTTGCCGTTATTACGGAAGTTCCCTGCGTGATCGTCGATGTGCAGCGTTCCGGTCCCAGCACCGGCGTTCCGACTGCGCCTGCCCAGGGTGATGTGATGCAGGCCCGTTGGGGAACGCATGGTGATCATCCGATGATCGCACTGTCTCCCTCTTCTGTACGCGAGACATTTGACTTAACGGTGCGCGCCTTCAATTTATCCGAAAAATATCGTACTCCCGTTATTCTTTTGTTGGATGAAATCGTCTCCCACATGCGCGAACGTATGGAAACACCGGAAGCAGGAACGTATGAAGTGATCGATCGGATCAAGCCGACTGTTTCGCCGGCAGATTACTCCGCTTATGATGCACCCGAGGACGGCGTTGCTCCTTTGGCTCCCTTCGGTACCGGTTATCATTATCATGTTACCGGCCTGACTCATGACCGGACCGGTTTTGCCACTACGAAAGCACCGCAGGTTGATTATATGCTGCGCCGTCTGCACAATAAAATCGAGCGGCATTTGGAGGATATTCTGCAATGGGAAGAACTCTACTGTGACGATGCCGAGATCGTTCTCGTTGCATATGGCTGCACCGCTCGTTCGGCCAAAGCGGCTTTGCAGGAAGCTCGTTCTGCCGGTTATAAGGTTGGTCTGTTCCGCCCCATAACAATTTGGCCTTTCCCGGCAGACGCTTTGCTGCGTGCCGCCAAAGGTAAGAAGGTAATTGTACCGGAAATGAACTTAGGACAATTACGTTTGGAAGTAGAGCGGGTGCTCAAACAAGAAATCATTGGCGTAAACCGTGTCGACGGGGAACCGCTCAATCCGCAGGAAATCATTGATGCAATTAAGGGGGTGCAGGCATGAGTAACGGCAGAGAATTCCTTCGGGAAGATAAAATGCCTCACATCTGGTGTCCCGGCTGCGGCAATGGCATCGTCATGCAGCAGGTGCTCAGAGCAATTGAAGAATTGGGTTTAGACGTTGATAAAATAGTGCTCGTCTCCGGTATTGGCTGTTCCTCACGCGCTACCGGTTACTTGGATTTCAATACACTGCATACGACACACGGCCGCGCGCTGGCGTTTGCGACCGGTGTCAAGTACGCCAATCCCGAGTTGACGGTGATTGTTCTGACCGGCGACGGCGACTGTACCGCTATAGGCGGCAACCATTTGATTCATGCCTGCCGACGCAACATAGATTTGACTACCGTCGTCTTCAATAACTCGATTTACGGTATGACCAGCGGTCAGTTTTCTCCGATGACGCCCACCGGAAGCTACGCGACCACAGCGCCTTATGGGAATATCGACCGCAATTTTGACCTGTGTAAATTGGGTCAGGCTGCCGGCGCTACTTATGTCGCCCGTTCTACTACCTATCAC
>JAJFTT010000023.1 GCA_021372785.1 Negativicutes bacterium
TATTTCTTCTGCTAATTTCAGGGCTTCCTGCCGCACTTCTTTACTGTATGTTTGATTCATCTTCTATCGCTCTCCTTATACTTATACTTTTAGTATAGCATATCCTCGCGATTCAGACTCTACTTTTATCGTAGCACTCCACCGTAAGATTTCGCGGTAATTGGTCATTCCTTTGACCTCCTTCATGTTTTCACACTGATTGTGTGTAACATGATTTTACCACGATTTATTGACTGCACTGGGTTCCGTTTTGACTGCACTCGTTTTCCGTCGCTGCTGCACTAACTTTCCGATCTAACTGCACGGTTTCAACCGACGTAATCATTTTGAATGCCTGTTACCACAGAATAAAAGAGTTGTTTGGCTGAGATCATAGCGTAATCTTTCACTCTCGAGGAGGTGCAATATGCCCTTTAGCATAGTCCGGCAGGACATCACAAAAATGAAGGTTGATGCAATCGTCAACGCCGCAAACACCGAGCTTCGGATGGGCGGCGGCGTTTGTGCAGCGATATTCAATACGGCGGGCGTGTCCGAATTACAGGCAGTCTGCAACAAACGCGCACCTATTCAGACGGGCGATGCGGTCATAACGCCGGGGTTCAAGCTTCCCGCCAAGTTTATTATCCAGACAGCGGGACCGGTTTACCGTGGCGGCAAGCGCGGCGAAGAAGAACAGCTCCGCTCCTGCTATCTCAACAGCCTGAAACGAGCGGTGGAGAATAAGTGCGGGAGCATTGCGTTTCCACTGATTTCAAGCGGCAGCTATGGCTATCCGAAAGACAAAGCTCTGCGCGTTGCAGCCGGAGCAATTCGGGACTTCCTCGGCGAACACGACTTGCAAGTCTACCTCGTCGTATTCGACAAGGCGGCGTTTGCTGTCAGCAAAGAGTTGCTTGGTGAAGTTGAAAGCTATATTGACGAGCATTATGTCACAGAACACCAAACCCAGCGTCGGGAGTTGCTTGAGACTGAGCTTCAAGTCCTGAAACAAGCCGACCTGTTCCGCTATGAAGCGCCGGCGCCTGTGCGGACCAGGACGGTTCAGGCAGGCCTTGACGATTTGATAGGTAACCTCGACGAGTCGTTCTCGGCGGCGCTCCTGCGGCTGATTGACGCCAAAGGCAAGACGGATGTGGAAGTATATAAACGTGCCAACCTTGACCGAAAGTTGTTCTCCAAAATCAGAAGCGGCAAGGGCTACATGCCAGGCAAGCGCACCGCCGTTGCCCTCGCCGTTGCCCTGGAGTTGTCGCTTGCACAAACAGAAGACCTTTTGGAGCGAGCCGGCTATGCACTGTCACACAGCCAAAAGTTTGATGTGATTGTCGAATACTTTATCGTCAACAAAAAATACGATATTTTCGAGATTAATGAGGTGCTGTTTCAATACGATCAGCCACTGTTGGGAGGGTGAGAAGGCGGAACGGATAGGACGGAAGCGTCGGGGGATTTTGAAAATTATTTTTACTTAGGCAATTCAGAAGTTCACAGCTTGACAATGGTGTAAACCGGTATCCGGCTCCCGCTGCGAGCCATCATGCAGACGGTAAACATATCGGGCAGCAAACAGACACAGGATCAGATGGGTGGGATGACTCGCTGAGAAATAGCCGGTCCACGCGGCAAGGATCAAGGGAAGCCTGGCTCATCGGTTGCAAAGTTCCCGGGGAGAGCGCTTCGCAAAACCCGATTTATGCCGTTGATTTGTCGCTTGCCAAGCGACCGGCTGCCCTGCCGAAATTGTTATCCTTAAGTCATCATAAAACTTGAGGAGGGCATGGCAATGAAAAAAGGATTGACGGAACTAGTATTCATACTCGACAAGAGCGGCTCGATGAGCGGACTGGAAACCGATACGATAGGCGGCTACAATGCTATGCTTAAAAAGCAGCAGACAGTCGCCGGCGAATGCCATATCACAACGGTGCTTTTTGATAACAACTATGAGCTGCTCCACGACCGTATAGACATCAAGGCGGTCAGCCCGATCACCGAAAAGGAGTACCAAGCCGGCGGATCGACTGCGCTTCTGGATGCCATAGGCAGGACGATACATAAAATCGGCAGCGCCCGGCAGCACACCGCCGACGATTACCGTGCCGAAAAGGTCTTGTTCGTCATCGTCACCGACGGCGAGGAGAACAGCAGCCGCACGTATAGCGCGGACAAAGTCAAGGCGCAGATCGAGCGGCAGAAGGCAAAATACGGTTGGGAATTTCTCTTTCTCGGCGCGAATATCGACGCTGTGCAGACAGCTTCGCGCTTCGGCATCGCACCCGACCGCGCTCAGAATTATCACGCTGACAGCGAGGGTGTGGAGCTCAGCTTCTGCGTGATGAGCGAAGCTGTTGCCAAATTCCGGGAAAGCGCCGCCATGCCGGAGGACTGGAAGGAAGAGATACAGAAAGATTTTAAATGCAGAGGGGGTCGAAAATAATGCTGGGTGCTATAATCGGCGATATCGCAGGTTCCATCTACGAGTGGCATAATATCAAGACGAAAGATTTTCCTTTGTTCAGCGACGACTGCTTTTTTACGGACGATACCGTTATGACCGTTGCCACTGCCGACGCGCTGATGAACGGCGGTAAAAAGGACGATTTTATTGATGCTTATAAGAAATGGGGACGCCTGTATCCCAACGCCGGTTACGGCGGCAGATTTGGCAGTTGGTTGAACTCGGAGGATCGCGAGCCGTATCACAGCTGGGGCAACGGCTCGGCGATGCGCGTATCACCCTGTGCATGGGTCATGAACTGCGGATTCTACGGCAGAACCGGCTGCCGACCGTCAAACGGTTGGGCTACGGTTACTTGCTCCGCCGAGGTAACACACAACCATCCCGAAGGAATTAAAGGGGCGCAAGCCACGGCAGCAGCAATATTCTTGTGCCGGTTCTATGCCGAAGCTCACGCTTTTGCCAGCCTTGACGAATTGAAAGACGAAATAAAAAAACGGATAGAGAGTAATTTTGGCTATGACCTGTCCCGGACACTGGACGAAATACGTCCGACCTATCGCTTTTACGAAAGCTGTCAAGACACCGTACCGCAGGCAATCAGAGCTTTTCTCGAAAGCAGCGATTTTGAGGATGCCATTCGGAACGCCGTCTCGTTGGGCGGCGATAGCGACACGCTCGCGGCGATAACCGGCAGCATTGCCGAAGCCGCCTACGGTATTCCGCAGTGGATCAAGCAGAAGGCATGGACTTACCTCGACGAGCCGCTCCGCGATGTTTGCTGCCGCTGGCACCAGTTTAGGCACGAAACCTAACGCCGGCGATGCGGTGCAGACCCGCTAACGATTTATACTTGCGCTAACGGAACTGCAACCCGCGCCTGCGGTTTGTCCGGCTAACATACCCTGTCTCAAAAAAAGCAAGGCGTTTCAGCACTTAATCGTTTCTTTTCCGATCTCCGCACATGCTGTCTGCAGTAGCTGATATCTCCAAAGCAGCGCCTTTACCTATACTCGCGCCGGCGCTGGGCAGAAAGGGTGTTCATCGTCGCTAACGATATGCTGCAGCTCCTCGTATTCACGCCGCGGTGCTTCTACTTTTGTTATGCCGTGTTTTTCGCGCAACCCTGCCACGAAGCGTCTTACCGTTCGGTCGGCGGCGTCAATCTTATATTTCTCACACAGCAAATCCCCGACCTGAGCTGCCGACATACCAGGGTAGCTTTCAAGCCAGTGTAAAACCGGCGGTTCATAGGCTGCCAGCGCGGACAGCTTATTCACAGAGGCTAGTGTTTGCGCGTATTCATCCGGAGACATGTCCCAATATTTCCTTGCGGTTTTCGGCTCACCCGCAGCATATGTGCTACCTGCCGCATGCTGAAGCCCTTTTCTTTTTGTGCCTGAATTTCACTATACATTTGCCATCCCTTCATTTCTGCTCATACCTCCCGCATCTGTTTTAACAAGCGTTCGGTTCTGGCTGCTTTCCTCGGGGTGGCTCAATTTGTGGCCAAAACTGGTTCACTTCGTTTGACCATTTTTGGATGTAAGTGGTAACATAAAGTATACCATTTTCGGACACGAGAAATAGGCCAAATCTCGCCACAAAGTATACCAGTCCTCGCCAGAAAATAGGCCATCTTTGGTCTGTAATGGGTTACACCTTTTGAAGTAAAGCAAATTCAGAAAGGAACTTAACAGATGAAGGAGTTAGAAATGTATAGCAGAATCAACGAACTACTGCACAAAGGTTTTTCCGAGCGCAGGACCGCAAAGATTCTGGGAGTCAACCGCGGAACCGTGAAGAAGTATAAGGAAAAGCATTGAATGCGAAAATGTCATCCCCGAACGGTTCGTTGTGCGCCTGCTCTCATAAAGGTGACGCGCTGAAGTCGTTCCTTATGGTTTTAATTCTTGACTCGTACACAAAAAGAGGGTATACTATTACTCAATAGGGAACAGAAGGGTGGTGATCAGCATGAAGCAATCTAGATTTTTACGTGCGAAGGAGCTTTTTCCAGGCAGTGACATCGTGCGTAGATATTCATTCAAAACAATCGGCAGATGGGATCACTATGCCCTTTTAGCAAGAGCAAACCATCGTCTTGCAATGGGTTTTGCCATTACAGGGGACCAGTCTGTTCTTTTTGAAGGTAAAGATTGTTTTGAATGCCTGTCACCACATAGTAAAGCGGCATAAATTCGCTTCTTTATGTTTGGTCGGCCCTGTGCAGTCAAAGCGATCTGCTCAGGGTATTTTTATGTCCAACGATAAAGGAGTTTTTAATCATGATTGAGATTGCAATGAATGAGTTGAATCAGTATTACGGTGCAAATCAGGTGCTGAAGGGCATTTCGTTTGAAATTTACAGCGGTGAGAAAGTCGGACTGTTGGGTAAAAACGGTTCGGGTAAAACGACGCTGTTTAAAACAATCACCGGTGAAGAACCCTTTGAGAGCGGAAGCATCGCCAAAGCAACGGGTAAAAAGATCGAAATGCTGGCACAAATTCCTGTCTTTGGCGCAAACGAGACAGCGGAGGATATTTTACGCTCGTCGTTTGCGGAAATCACAGAGGTTTTTCAAGCGATGAAAGCAATCGAGGGAGATGCCACCCCGGCCATCCTCGCACGCTATGGGCGGCTGATGGAGCGCTATGAACAGCTTGGCGGCTATGAAACCGAGGTCAGGATCGATAAAATCTGTGCCGGCATGCAGATCGACGCTAAGGTGCGCCAGAGCCTTTTCGAGCAATTAAGCGGCGGTGAGAAGTCAAGAGTGAACTTGGCGCGTATCCTGCTGCGCGAGTGCGACATTCTCCTGCTGGATGAACCGACCAATCATCTCGATTTGGCTTCTCTGCAATGGCTGGAAGACTTTCTGCATAACTTCCCCGGCACGGTGGTTGTCGTATCGCACGACCGGGTCTTTCTCGACCATGTGGTGACGCGAATCATCGAAATTGAGGATGGCAAGGCAAACTTCTATGCGGGGAACTATTCGTATTATCTGGAAGAGCGTCAGCAACGTTACCTGACCCAGGCGGAACAGTATAAACAACAACAACATAAAATCAGCCAGCTGGAAGAAGCGGTAAAAAGGCAGCGCATTTGGGCAGATATCAATAAGAATAACTCCAGTCTGGCGAAACGCGCCCTGGCCATGGAAAAACGGATTGAACAAATGGACAAGGTCGCAAAACCTGTCACGGCAAGAAAGCTGGCGGCAGGGTTTGACAGCGGCGGCTATGCGTCAAAAGAAATCGTGTCGTTTGCTTTGGTATGCAAGCGTTACGGCGAGAAAGTTCTGCTGCATAATCTGAATTTGAAAATCCTCCGCAACGAGCGGATCGCCTTTGTAGGAGCCAATGGCTGCGGTAAGTCCACGCTCCTAAAAATGCTGATGGGGGAAGAAGCGCTTGACAGCGGTGAAATCAGTATCAGCAGCAATGTTAAAATCGGTTATCTGCCGCAAATCATCCGCTTTGAGGATGACAATGCCACAATTTTGGAGCTCTTTCGCGCTGAGACCAACCGGTCTGAGGAAAATTCCCGTAGCATACTGGCAAAGTTTCATTTTTCCGCGGCCGATGTCGTTAAAAAAGTCCGTGTTCTTTCCGGCGGAGAAAAAAGCAGATTAAAACTTTGTTTGATGATGCAGAAAAATATCAATTTTCTGCTGCTGGATGAGCCAACCAATCATCTGGATATCGCTTCCAGGGAATGGATCGAAACTGCGCTCGCCGATTTTGAGGGGACGATGCTTCTTGTTTCCCACGACAGATACTTTCTCAATAAATTCACGGAGAAAGTCTGGAATATGGAAAATGGCACGATCACCCCGTACGATTGCGGCTTTGAGGCCTATCTTGCAGCCGTTCGTCAAGCCAAGGCTGCGGAAATTGTGCCAAAGAAATATAGCCCTCAGCCCACACAAAAAAGCAAAGAGAAAGCAGTTTCCCCAAAAGCAGAAGAGACGAGCATCGAGCAGCAAATCCTTGAGGCGGAAGCGGAGCTTGGCAAAATTGACGCGGCTATCGAAGCAGATTTAGCGAGGGAGGATTTCTCAAAAATGCATGAATTGCTGGCAAAAAAGCAGCAGCTGGCGCAGCATATCGATGCGTTGTATACCGAATGGCCAGAAAGCGGCGATCACACCAGAAAAGATACTGTAAAACCAAAATAACGTTGCGCGCTCAGAACCAAGGTATACCAAAGAACGCGGTGTAGATGGCTTCTCAGATCAATGGGAAAACGTCAGGTGGCAGCTGAACTGACAGATCGCCACCCGACGGAGACATCCTCGTGGTGGTCAATCAATGATACCGCAAGGCGGGAAGCGACTGGAACACATCATAAAATTTAAAACAAACGCGGCTGATTTTCAAAATAGCCGCGTTTGTTTTAAAATCTCTTGAACTCGACCTTGTTTTTAGTTGCATATCGAGTAGCAACAAACATTTGAGATGGTTTCCCATACCAATCAAATCAAATTAGTTGGAGCTTTATCTGTCAATAGATTTCCAATAATAGTAGATATAATTTATACTTCTTTCGTTTCAGAGGGAATGTTTCACTATTTCACTTTCTCCGCCACTTCAATCACGCAGCAGCCGTCGCCGTCCATCACGTGTTTTGAGTGCTTCATGGTATGCGTGGGGTCGTAAGCCTCATACTTGGCAGGGTCCACCAGGCAGTAGGAGCGGGCCAGGGGTGTGTTGTACTGCGAGAATACATCGGCAATGGGGCAGTAAGCAACGCAAGGCTGCGTTTTGCCGTCCGCTGCCGTAGTCATGCCATTTTCCCAGCCTTTGCTTGGCAGGTCGGGGATAGAGCGAAAATTCTCGTAGCTTAAGGCTTTGCCCTGGGTGAGCACGGCATCGCGGGTAGCTTCACCGCAGAGGGTGCCGTAGTCCCAAACGATTTTTTCGGTCAGACGTTTGGCTTCCGCTTCGCCGAATTCGGTAATCAGGCTGGTGGTCATGGCATGGTAAAAAAGCGATAAGCGCCGCACTGCCAGGCGGACATCCTGCGTCCAGGCTTGTTCAATTTCAGGGCTGATCGCTAATTGCTTCTGATCCGGCATGAAAATTCACTCCTCTTTTTTTGATCTGCGCTCCAATTTGTTGTTTATTTCGGCATTCCAGCGGAAAAAACCTGCCTGCCGCTCCATTCTGTCCTCTAAAAAATCAGAATCTGCTGCCACGAGCGGCAGGAAATCGAGGGGTGAAAAGCAAAGTAAGAAAGAGAATTTGAGAGTGGAGGGATTAGCATGCAGAAAGCATTACAGGCAATTGAAAACAACCGCAGTGAACTCATCCAATTGAGTGATACGATCTAGGGTTTTGCCGAGACTTCGTTAAAAGAATACCGTTCTGCCGGGGCGAGCAGAGATTATTTGGCTGCCAGGGGATTTCGGATTGAAGAGAATGTGGCAGGCGTGCCGACTGCCTTTACTGCTACCTGGGGCAGCGGCAAACCGGTGATCGGATTTTTAGCCGAATACGACGCCTTGCCCGGCTTGAGCAACCTGCCGGCCTCCAGTAAAAAAGTACCGCTGAAAGAAGGGGCACCCGGTCATGGCTGCGGTCATAATCTGCTGGGTGTCGCCTGCGCCGGCGCCGTGCTGGGTCTGAAAGCGGAGATGGAAGCCGGCAATCTGCCCGGAACCATCGTTTATTTTGGCTGTCCGGCCGAAGAAAACTACAGCGCCAAGGCCATGATGGCCAAATACGGCTGCTTTAAAGAGGTTGATATTGCCATCGCATATCATCCCGGCAACAAAAATGGCGTGCAGCTGAACAGCTCCAACGCCAATAATTCTTTAAAATTCACCTTCCATGGCCGCACCGCCCATGCCGGCGGCGATCCGCATAACGGCCGCAGCGCCTTGGACGCGGTGGAACTGATGGATATCGGCAGCAACTATCTCAGAGAACATATCATCAGCCAGGCCAGAATTCACTATGTCATCACCGAAGGCGGTATGGCTCCCAATATAGTGCCGGACCGGGCCCAGGTTTGGTATTTTGTGCGGGCACCGCAAGTGCAGGTTTTGCGCGAGATCGTCGAGCGGGTCAAGAAAATCGCGCACGGCGCCGCCTTGATGACGGAAACCGAAGTGGATATTTTATTGGAGAGCGGCGTTTACAACACGCTGCCCAATGAAGTGGTCAGCCAAGTCATGCACGAAGCTTTAGTTGCAGTTGGTCCCGAGCCTTGGGACGCGGCCGATCTGCAGTTTGCCGCGGACTTAGCAGACAACGTCGATCCGGAAGAGCGCAAGACCAAAGCCGCCATGATGAAGATAGACGCCAGCGTTCCTTTGCTCAGCGGAGTTGGGGAACCTGCCGGCAAAGGTACTGCCATGGCCGGTTCCACCGATGTGGCCGATGTCAGTTGGAACTGTCCGACTTGCATGTTCGGCACCGTCACCATTCCCTGGGCGATTCCCGGCCATTCCTGGATGGTCGCTTCTTCTTCCGCCAGCTCCATCGGGCACAAAGGCATGATCTATGCCGCCAAAGCCATGGCGGCGGCCGGTTTGCGTTTCCTGCAGGACGAAACCCTGGTCCAGGCAGCCAAAGCGGAATTCCACAAAGCCATCGAGGGTGTGGTTTACGAATCGTTCCTGCAGCAGCCCTACCCGGTTTTTCCCAGAGAGGAATAATCGTCGTTCCGGCGGGCTTTTTTAGTAATCCTATAGGAATTTAACTTAACTAGGAGGTCAAGCAGTTTTGAGTAAAGTTTATTTTAGCAATTTGCGCACCGAACCGGGCTGGAATCTGCAGCAAAAGCTGACCAAACTGATGCAGCAGGCGGGTATCGGGCAGATCGATTTTGCCGGTAAGTTTACCGCCATTAAAATTCACTTCGGAGAGCCGGGCAACCTGGCTTATCTGCGGCCCAATTATGCCAAAACGGTGGCCGATTTGGTCAAGTCGCTGGGCGGCAAACCTTTTTTGACCGATGCCAACACGCTCTATGTCGGCCGCCGCAAGGATGCCCTGGAGCATATTGAAGCCGCCTACGAAAATGGCTTCAGTCCCTTTTCCACCGGCTGCCATATTCTGATTGCCGATGGCCTCAAGGGCAATGACGAAGTTCTGGTCCCCATTGAGGGCGATTATGTCAAAGCAGCCAAAATCGGCCGCGCCGTCATGGATGCCGACGTTTTTATGTCTCTCACCCATTTCAAAGGTCACGAGAGCACCGGTTTTGGCGGTACTCTGAAAAACATCGGCATGGGCTGCGGCTCCCGCGCCGGCAAGATGGAAATGCATAACAGCGGCAAGCCGTTTGTGCGGCAGGAACTCTGCATCGGCTGCGGCAAGTGCACAACGGTTTGCGCCCAGCAGGCGGTGACGGTCACGAACCGGAAGGCCCTGCTGAACGAAGATCAATGCGTTGGCTGCGGCCGCTGCATCTCCGTTTGCCCCCAAGATGCCATCGCCGTCAAATGGGACGAAGCGAACGATATTCTCAATCGGAAAATCGCCGAGTATGCCTGGGCGGTCGTTAAAGATCGTCCGCAGTTCCATATCAGTCTGGTCGTGGATGTTTCTCCTTTCTGCGATTGCCACTCCGAAAATGATGCGGCCGTCATCCCCGATGTCGGCATGTTCGCTTCCTTTGACCCTGTCGCTTTGGACGTGGCCTGCGCCGATGCCTGCAACCGTCAGGCCGCTTTGCTGGGCAGCTACCTTGAGCCGCGGGCAGAGCCTGGTCACGATCATTTTCATGCCATGTTCCCGGATACAAATTGGCAGACTTGTGTTGAGCAAGCCGCAAAACTCGGTATGGGCAGCCTGCAATACGAATTGATCGAAGTAGAATAGACCGCTGAGCAGACCGCGTGATTTTTTGCTCCGGTTACACTGGGAGGTGAGTCTCGTCGTGCAGAAAAAGAGTTCTTTGCGCAAGGTGTTATTCTATGTCACAGCCGTTCTGTTCAATCTGGCAGCCAGTTTTGCTCATCCGGTAACGCCAACGATTTTTACGAATTTGCATTTGGGCAGTTATATGTTCGGCGTGGCTTTGGGCTCCATGATGATTGTCAATTTTATGTTTTCTCCCTTCTGGGGCAAAATCATCACTTATATTTCCAGCCGGAAATGTCTTTTGCTCAATTGCGCCGGTTATGCGCTCGGGCAGGTCTTTTTTGGCCTGGCGCGGACCGAGAGCGGTTTTATTGCCGCCCGCATGTTTACCGGCTTGTTCGTCAGCGGTTCGTTTGTGGGTTTGCTGACTTATGTGGTCAATACCGCCAAGGATGAGCGGCAGCGCGGCCGCGATCTGACGGTGATCGCCACCATTCAGTCGGTCGGCGGCGCCTTTGGGTATATGATCGGCGGACTCTTGGGTGAAATTTCCACTTATTATGCCATCTGGGCGCAGGCTGCCTTGCTGTTCAGCTGCGGTATCTTCTTCTACTTGGTCTGCGAAGACGATACGCAGGTGTCATTCCGCAGCCTGAAGCTATCAAAACTTGTCAAAGAGGTCAATCCTTTTTCTGCATTCCTGGCCAGCCGCCAGTTTATGACCCTCACCTTTGCGCTGTTGTTTGGCATCTGCGCTCTGCAGAATCTGGGCGGCACCGCTTTTGACCAGTCGTTCAATTATTACATTAAGGATCAGTTCCAGTTTACTTCCGGCTACAACGGCGTCCTTAAGGGGATCATGGGTCTGATTACGCTGATCGCCAATGCCACTATCGGTCTCTGGATGATCAACCGCACCGATGTCCGGCGTTCCATTATCGGCGTGCTGGCGGTTTGTACCGTCACCATGCTGGGCATTGTACTGACCGGCAGTGTGCTGCCGTTTATTCTGATCAACATCGTATTCTATGCCTGCAGCGCGGTCAGCATTCCGGTGCTGCAGTCGATGGTAGCCAAGAAAGCGCACGGCGGCGAAAGCAATCTGATCATGGGCTTTTATAATTCCATGAAATCGCTGGGCGGCATCATCGGCGCCTTTGCTTCCGGCGCGCTGTATACCTTTGCGCCCAAAGCACCTTTTGTGCTGTGTCTGGCAGTCTTTGCTCTGGCTGCGGTCTGCGCTGTTATCTATCAGCGGCGCAGCCAAAAAGAAGAGGAGACGACGGCTGCTTAAGGGCAAGTTGATTGAGGTCGGGAAGCCGTTTTCCCGGCAGGTTTTCTCTCAACAGCGGGGCTCGGCAGCGGGACGGCGGCAATCCGGTCCCGCTGTTTGTTCCGTTGCGCCGGGTGAGCGCAGATTCGAAAAACCGGACTGCATCAGAAGCATTTAGCAAAGACATAAAGACCTGGAGAAAGAAAACTTCAGATCCGGATAGGAAGCATCCGATTGCTATCAATCGGTGTATGTGCTATATTGATCAATAGATCGCTGAACAGACCCGCCTGGCGCAGTGAGGGTTGGTTGGTGGATTTCACAGCAAAGGAGATAGGTTTGCCTTGCCTGCAAAAACGCGCTCACTCCTGGTTATCGTCAGCCTTTATTTCAGCCTTTACGCGCTCTCCATCTGGGCGGAACAGCAGCTGCTCACCGCGCTTTTGGCTCCCATCGGCGGCTTGCTTTGCTTTGTGATCCTGCTCGGCGCTTTTTTTCGCTCGCCAAAACAAGGAAGGATACGTTACGCCTGGCTGCTGCTGAGTTTTGCCGGTCTCTGCTGGCTGCTGGGCGATCTGCTTTGGCTGCTGGATGAACAGGTATTGCAGCAGAATGCGGCCGGCAATACTTTTATCGCCCTGCTCTACCTGGGGACCAATGTGTTTCTCTTGGCTGCTTTAGCGGTTTACGGCATGGACAATTTTGGTAAATGGAGCAAGATCCAGCTGATTTTGGATGCCGCCATCGTGACAATTACCACCTTGCTCTTAACCTGGCATATTTTTTTCAAAGAAAGTTACGAATTGTTTGACCAATTCGGCGGCAGCGGCCTGGTCACGATTCTGACCATTTTTCTTGACTTCGTTTTAAGCATAGGGGCTGCCGTCTGGTTTGTCTCTTACCGGGACAACAAACCGGCCTTACCAATCCGGATCACGGCATTTGGTGTTATGCTGTATCTGATTACGGATATCTGCTGGATCTATCTGGATCTGAACCGGCTCTATATGCCGGATGGCCTGGTAGATGCTGCGTATATGGCTGCTTTGTTGATCATCGCCTTCAGCGCGGCGGTTCATCTGCAGGATCCGGAAGAATTGCAGTACGGCGAAGCGTATTCCGCCAAACGTAACTTTTGGAGTAAAATCGTTTATATTTGCATTGCCCCTCTGATGACGCTGTTTTTCCGCGGTTTTGATCTGTTTGTCCTGATCAATTTTCTTTTGCTCGGCCTGTTTTATATCAGCGCTTCCGCTTATATTCAAGTCTCGATTAAAAATGAAAAGATTTTGCGTGATCAGAATCGGGAGTTGGCGCTGCGCATCCGAGAGCGTACGCAGGAATTGGAGGAAAAGAACCGGCAGCTGGATTACTTGTCCAATCATGATACGGTGACAAATCTCTTCAACCGGCGCTATTTCTTGAGAACCCTGGAAGAAATACTGCAAAGTATCGCGCCAAATGAGACGCTGGCCTTGCTGTTTATCGATCTGGACCGCTTTAAAACCATCAACGATACCTATGGCCATTCCATCGGCGACCGGGTCCTGGTGGAATTGTCCAAA
The DNA here is from genome assembly GCA_021372785.1 of Negativicutes bacterium. Taxonomy (NCBI): domain Bacteria; kingdom Bacillati; phylum Bacillota; class Negativicutes; species Negativicutes bacterium. Next base: position 13,118 of record JAJFTT010000023.1, read on the forward strand.
CGCCTGCAGGCTCTGATCGGCGAGAAGCAAACGCTGGCGCGTTTTGGCGGCGACGAGTTTATTCTGGCGGTGCATTCCGGTTCTGCTTACGCAGAAATCGAGTCGATTGCCGGGAAGATCATCAGGGAATGCAGCCGGGCGATCCGGATTGATCAATATACTTTTTATCTGACCGTCAGCATCGGCATTTCTATTTTCCCTCTGGATGCCAAGAACGTCGATACGCTGCTGAAGAATGCCGATATGGCCATGTATCAGGCAAAAAAACAAGGCTGCAACGAATATGTTACCTTCAGCCGGCAATTGCAGGATCTTGTGCAGCGCAAAAATGAAATTGAAATGCTGCTCAAGCATGCCGATTATGAGCACGAAATGACGCTTTATTTCCAACCGCAATTTACTCTGAGGGAAAAGAAGTTAATCGGCATGGAAGCTCTGCTGCGCTGGAACAGTCCGCAAAAAGGCTGCCTCGAACCGGCGGAGTTTATTCCCATTGCGGAAGAGACGAACGACATCATCCCGCTCGGCGGTTGGGTATTGAAAAAAGCGATGCAGCGCATCGCGGTTTGGAATGAGACCTTTGCTCTGGATTTGAAAATGTCGGTCAATGTCTCTCCCAAACAACTGAATCAAATTGATTTTATCGAGCGGCTGCAGGCATTGCTGACCGATTGTGCCATCCGGCCCGCCTGGCTGGATCTGGAGATCACAGAAAATGTTGCCTGGGAGGGAAGGTTCCCTTTCAGTAAAACAGCCGGTCAGCTCAAACAGCTGGGAGTCAATATTTCAATTGATGATTTTGGCACCGGTTATTCTTCTCTCAGTTCGCTCAAGTTGTTTCCCATTGATAAAATCAAGATCGCCAAGCCGCTGATCGATGCTGTCAGCCGGGAGAATCTCGGCCAGAGCATCGCGAAATATACAATTCAGCTGGCTAACGCAATGGGAATCAAAACGATTGCCGAAGGGGTGGAGACGAAAGAACAAATGGAGTTGCTGCTGGAACTGGGCTGCGAGCAGGTACAGGGCTATTATCTGGGTAAGCCGCTGCCAGCGGAGCAATTTGAGCAAGCTTTTTTAATAGCCGGTCTCCGGCAAAACAACACGGATCCCTGAGAGGCGAGTCTTGCTGAATCAGGCTGCGGTCGGACAGAACAATCCGTCCAATCAGCACGGCAGTTCGGCTTGATGGCCGGCCGGGGGGGGAGTAAAATAGAAGATGAAGCTGACAACACTGTGTTATCTTGAACAAAATGACTGCTACTTGATGCTGCACCGGATCATCAAAGTGAACGATGCCAACCAAGACAAATGGATTGGCGTCGGCGGACGTTTTGAAGCGGGTGAAAGTCCGGAAGAATGTTTGCTGCGCGAAGTGAAAGAAGAAACCGGGCTGACGCTGCTGTCCTATCAATTCAGAGGGCTGATCACCTTTGTCTCCGATCAATGGTCAACAGACAATGGTCAACAGAATATATGTGCCTTTTTACGGCGGATCGTTTTAGCGGCGAGCAGATCGACTGTGATGAAGGCGAGCTGCAATGGGTGGAGAAAAAACAGCTGCAGCATTTCAATTTATGGGCCGGGGATCGCATTTTTCTGCGGTTGCTGGCAGAGCAGTCGCCCTTTTTTTCCTTAAAATTGAGCTATGAGGGTGAAACTCTCAAAAGCGCCTGTCTGGACGGGAAAAACTTGCCGCTATAAAAATAGAAAAGCTTATACGACAGCAAAACAGCACGGCAGCCACCGGATCAAACGGTGAGCGCTGTGCTGTTTTGATAAAACGGCGGTGAGCCGTTTGCTGCGATAGGTTAGGGTGTTACGGTTGGCAGTGAAATGATCTGGGCAGCCAAATCCTCATTGCCCAATTCGGCGAGCATGGCCTCCAAAGCATCCAGAGCGGCGCCATACTCGGTCCAATTGCCAGCTTTGCGCTGCTCGGTCACAATGGCATATTGCGCCAGAATGTCCTGAATCAGGGTGGTCAAGCTGCGGTCATCACCGCTGGTGCCGGAAGGCACTTCTGCGCCGCCTTCGCCGTCACGGCTGCCGAAGATGGCGGCCAAAGCCTGTTCTAAGTTATCTTTCATCACAACATTGCTGCCATAGGTGACGATGACTTTTTTTAATTCCGGCAAGGAGCTGGAGTCGGAAGTGATGTAGAGCGGGATGATGTAGATCAGGGAATCTTTCAGCGGTACGGTAATCGTATGTCCTTTGGTTACCGTAGAGCCGCCCTGATCCCAGAGGGAAAGGTCTTTGGAAATTTCCGCCTGCTGATTGATTCTGGCTTCAATCTGCGCCGGGCCGTAAACCAGTTTGTCTTTCGGGAAGATATAGACAGAAAGTTTACCGGTTCCGTCTTCACCCACAGCGCCGGCCAGGAAAGCCACCATGTTGTCTTTCTGCGCCGGTGTCAGAGGATAGAGATTCATAAATTCAGCGGTATCGGAGCCGGGGAATTCCAGGATATCATAATAGGGCTGCACGGTCACATCATTGGTGGTCGCCACCGCCCAGGCGTCTTCCCGGTTATAGAACACCTTGGCATCGGTCATATGATAGTTGAGGAACATAGAGGTTTGCACGGTGAAAAAGTCTTCCGGGTAACGTATATGATCTTTCAATCCCTGCGGCATTGCGGCATAAGGGATAAAGAGGTTGGGGAAAATCTTGGCATAAGTTTGGATAATCGGGTCTGTTTCATTGTAGAGATAAAATATCGTCGTACCGTCATAGGCATCGACGGTGACTTTGACGCTGTTGCGCAGGTAGTTGGCGCCTTTGCTCTGTCCGTCCAACTGCCAGGATTGTGCGTAGGGGAATTGGCTGCTGACGGTGTAAGCGTCAATGATCCACAGTAAGCGGCCTTCATTGATGACCAGATAAGGATCTTTATCATAGGAGAGGAAAGGAGCCAGCGTCTGGACGCGCTCCGTGATTTCGCGGTGCAGCAGGATCTTGGAATCGGGCGTAATTTCATTGGTCAGCAGCGGATTGACGGTATTCAAACGGATACTGAACAGAATACGGGCGAAGAAAGAATTGATGGGAAGACCGTCTTTGCCTTGATAGCTGGTTTCGGCATTGGCGTCGCCTTGCGGATAGTCGAATTCCTGCGATTTGGTGCCGACAATTACATAATCTTGGGTCAATTCGCCAAAATAAATTTCCGGGCGGCTAACAGCCAGTTCCGCTACCTCAGTGCGCGGCGGGATATCCTTAACAATCAATTTTGGCTGTCCGTCACTGGTGATCTCGTTGCTGGGCGCTACCACAGCGCCGTAACCATGGGTATATTTCAAATGCCGGTTAACCCAGGTATCCGCTTCGGTTTGCAGCGCGTCAACCGGCAGTTCGCGGGCGCTGATCATCACAGGTACCAGTTTGCCGCCGATCTGATAGCGGTCAACATCCACATCATTGAAACGGTAATACAGTCGCATTCCCTGCAATTGGCTGAAGGCTTCATGCGTTTGCTGGTAGTTGAGCAAAGGCGCCGTATCCAGGCTGGTTGAGTATTCCTCCAGTTCGGTCCAGTTGGCCGTGCTGTTGTTCGCAATCGGGAAATTGATCTCATTGGTGTTGTCTAAGTCATAGGCCATGCGGGTATAGGCAATATTATAATTGAGATACTCTTCTTCCATGGTGAATTCGTTGGGATTGACCTGCAGGTTTTGGATCAGCGCCGGGACGATACTTTCGCCTAGCACAGCAACCAGAGCCACCATCGCCAGAGGCACCCAGGCGGTTTTTAAACGCGGCTTGACAATTTGTGACAGCATCAAGAGAGCGCTGAAAACGCTGAGACCCATGCAGACATAGAGAGCCGGTAGGGTGACATGCACATCGGTATAACTGGCGCCAAAAGCAACCCCTTTGGGTGAGTAAACCAGGTTGTACATACTCATCAGGAAGTTGCCGCCTTGCAGCAGAAAAGCGATGGCGCCCAGAATGCCCAGATGTGTGTAGGGGCGGCGGTCCAGCGGCGCTCGCCGGAAACCGCCGTTGCTGAAATAGAAGAAAGCGCAGATGGCAAATAAGAAAAGCACCAAGCCAAACAGCACTTGCAGAACCAATTCATAAATCGGCAGGGAAAACAGATAGAAGCTGATATCTTTGTTGAAAATAGGATCTGTCACACCATAGGCGGTTTGTTTGAAATAAGACTGGATCGCCAGCCAATGAGCGGCAAAAGCCAGACCGTTGCTGATGCCGACCACTGCGGAGAAGAGGAAAATAATCCAGCTCAAAAGAGGGCTGCGGGCAATGACCCGTCCCCACTCGGAAAAGTTATTCTGCACTCTCTGGCGTTGACCGCTGAAATCCACTTGGATGACTTCCGGTTCATTATTATCTTCCGGCACAGCTCTGGCCAACCATTTTTGCAGCCACTTCAGGTTGAGAAATACAAACAGAAAGGTGAGAACCGCCGCCGCAACACCGATGCTGATTTTAGAGAAAAGAATAGTGGTAAACACTTGCTGGTAGTCCAGAGACCGGAACCACTGCCATTCGGTAAAATAATAGGCGAGGGTTCCGGTACTACCCACGAGAAGGAATAAAACCGCTAACAGCCATAGCAATTTTTTCTTCATATCCGGCGCCTCCTTTACATTGAGCGTAATTCATTATAGCAAATCCACTGTGAAAAAGAAACATAAATTTTATTTCTGCGGCAGGAAAAATCTTTAGCTTGGCGAAATGATAGGCAAGCAATATTCTAAAGGAGGCGTTTTCTTTGGCTAAGTATGCGATTCAGGGCGGCTCTGTGTGGACCATTACCCATGGCAAAATTGAAAACGGTGTGGTCTTGGTAGAAGATACGAAGATTGTTCAGGTCGGCGACGCCGGAACGAAGATCCCTGCCGATTATACCGTGATTGATGCAACCGGTAAAATCGTGCTGCCCGGCTTCATTGATGCCCATACGCATCTTTCCTTATTTGGAGATCCTTCGGTTTGGGCGGCCGGCGACGGCAATGAAAAGAGCGGCGCCATTCAGGCGCGTTTGCGCGGGATCGATTCTCTCAATCCGCAGGATCCTGCCATTCCGGTCGTACGGGAAGGCGGCTTTACCGCTGTTTATACCGGTCCGGGCAGTTCCAATTTAATTGGCGGCACCGGCTTTGTCATGAAATTACGCGGCCGCAGTGTGGAAGAAATGGTTATCCCCGGTACGGAAGGGATGAAAATGGCTTTGGGTGAGAATCCCAAACGCAATTATGAAGGTAAATCCAATGGCACCCGCATGGGTAATGCGGCCGTTCTGCGCGATGCTTTGATGAAAGCCACCGATTATATGCGAAAAGTGGAAACCGCCAAAGCGGAAGGAAAACCGGCTCCCGACCACGATCTCAATTCCGAAGCGCTGATCCCGGTCTTGAAACGTCAGATGAAAGCCCGTATCCATGCGCATCGCGCCGATGATATTCTGACGGCTATTCGCATTGCCGAAGAGTTCAATCTCGATTATATTATCGAACACTGCACCGAAGGTTATAAAATTGCCGATATCCTGGCGGCAAAACATGTCCGCGCAACGGTCGGTCCGCTCAACATGGGCCATAGCAAACAGGAATTGTGGGAAGTATCCTGGACCAATCCGGCTGTTTTAGCCGAAGCCGGTGTGATGGTTGCTTTACAGAATGATACTGCCGCCAATACGCGTTACCTGCCCATCATGGCCGGTATCGCCGTCCGGGAAGGCATGAAATATGACGACGCTCTTCGCGGCATGACCATCATCCCCGCCGAAATGCTGGGCGTGGGCGAGCGTATGGGCTCTCTGGAAGTCGGCAAAGACGCCGATATTGTCATCTTCACGGGAGATCCGCTGAGCAATCTGAGCAAGTGCTGTTTTACGATGATCGACGGCGAGATTTACCACCAAATCTAGTTTTTAGCGTACAAGAGCTGCCGCAGTGACCGGATGGTCTGAACTGCGGCAGCTCTTTTTCCGTCGGAAGTTTCAGCGCGGGATGTAGTCGAGGTGAATGCTCAGTTGGCTTAAACTGGAGAAACTGTCCGGACCGCTGGCGACGATCACGTCCTCTGCGGAAAAATAAGTGATTTCCGCAACCGGCGGCAAAAACGGTTTGCGCTTTGACGGCGGGTTCATTGTTTTTGGATTTTTTTCTTGTACAAAACTCAGGTTTGTCATAGTCGTCTCCTTTATTCCAGGCCGTGAGCCGGAGAACAGACCATTGCGCTGAAAACGGTCTGCTCTGTGCCGGCTGAATCCAGGCAGATTAAATAAGAACGGGCGTAGAGCGTTTCGGTTGGCATGGCGGAAGTGCTGACAATGTAGGTGCCGCCGGCTGTGTTGGGCGTATGGCTGCGCTGAAATTGAACCGCTGCCGAACCGGGAAACAAATCGGCCGGATTTGGTTCCGCGGCGCTGAATGTCAGCAGAACGCCGCATTCCAGCGGAGTGAAACCGGCGGGAATCTCATATTCCGTAATCAGATGCAGCGGTTCGGCAGCGGCTGCCGAATCACCTGTATCTCTTTGTAAAAAGGGCAGACTAACCAGCGGCAGCGGTGAAGGCGCCGCCACCGCATAGAGCGGCGTCAGAAGGACGGCATGGCTGACGATAAAACGATAGGGATTTTGATACGAAACGATTTGACCGTTCGCCTGCCAGCCGGCGAAGACCTGCCCGGCAACGGCGGCAGCGGCGGTTGCGCTGACGCCGGCGGCGTAGGGATACAGGGTTGGTCCGCCGGCTGTTGTGATTTCACCGTTATTGGTGACTGCAACGGCAAAGGGACCGGCGACGCGGCTGTACTGCGCTTCCAGCAGCGTGTGATCGCTGATCTGCCGCAAATCCTGCGACCAGGCGGCAAAACGATATCCATAGTAATGGGGAATTTGCGCCGGTGCGTCCACACTGCCCGCGACAGCTGTTTTTGTGGCGATGATTTGTCCGTCCAAAGCAAGGAAAACAACGCGGAACGGCTCACCGCTTGGCTTTTCAACGGCTTGCAAAAAAGTATCGCGGTAAAGCGTCGCCCGGTAGGTAGGCTGCAGAGAAACCACGCGCCGATTCAAACTGTCATACCAATACCAAAAGCGCTCTCCTTCGGCGGTAAGGCAGAATTCGGTGTTGCACGGGTGCGTTTGCGTATAGACGGCGGCAGCCTCAGGCGCAGCCGCCAGACTGTTGCGGAATAAATCGGTTGCCGAAGCGCTGACGTGCAGCAGCGGCTCCGCTACGGCTGTCATAGCATGAGAAGTGGAAAGTTCGGAACGGAAGGCGGTGTTCAGCCGGTAGGTTTGGCCGCCTGCCCGCAGGATGATTTCACTTTGCCCCAGCGGCAGCCATAAATAGAGATAACCGCTGGCTTCTGTGGCGCTGGTGCGGGTAAAAGCGTAATGGTAAGGGTAGACAGAACCGGCAGAGCAGACGGCTAAAAAATCGACGCTGCTTGCTTTGGGTAAGCCCGTGAGTACGCGCCGGTAGAGCGCCATGGTTTCGTTCGGCGCCGCAGCGGTGGCCAGGCAGTTGGTCGAGGCACGTAAGCTGCCGCCGCTGATCCGAAAGCGCTGATAATTGCTGATGCCGGTAGAGATATTCGCCGCGGCAGTCACGCTGCCGTCGCTCATCGTAAAATCAGAGCCGCCGCCGCTGCCGTTGCCTTGGAAGCCGTTGGCTTTGTTGCCGTCGCCGATCAGATCAATCCGGCCGCCTTCGATACTCAGGTGCTGCCTATCGTTGCTGCCCTTGCTGGTCACCACTGCGCTGCCGGCGCTGCACTGCAGCGTCAGACCGCCTTCGCCTTGAATCGTCAGGGCAGCGTCGCAAGCGGACAGCAAACCGCGGCCAAACTGCACCGCAGCAGCAGCAGCTGAGAAAGTATTCAGACTATCTTTGGCCAGAATCAGCGTCAGTGAGGCATCCCCCGTAATTTGCAGGGCGGCGCTGTCGGCGGCCGTCAGGGAGATCAGACAACCCTGCAGTTCCAGGCGATGCCGGCCGCCGGTTACCGTAATGCCGCTGGTCAGCAAGTCGGAGTTTAAGCTGCCTGTGAGGCGATAACCAAACTGATTGAGGGCGGTGACTTCGTTTCCGGCGGCATCCCAACCGCGGATCCCGTCGGCACTCAGCGTGATGGCGCCCTGCGATAGATCCAGTTCGGTCAGACTTTCCTCCGCCGCCTGAGCGCTAAGCGGAAGCTGGAGCAGAATGAGAAACAGACAGCCGGCCAGGCAGAGCCTGAGCCGAGGCGTGAAGGCGAAGTCAGGCAGGCGCGCGAAGCGTCCGCCGGCTCGCCGGGCAGGTAAAATACAGCTTTGCCGTTGAGCGGTCATGCCGGTTCCCCCTCCGTGCTGGATTCACATAAATTACCATATCGATTATATATTTAAAACAGAATTAATTCAATAAAAAATTATGGGCAATATTGGAAACATCCGGTCGTATTCTGTCGAATGAACCGTTAACCTGTGCAAAACCGGTCGTTGCCGAAAGCAGCCTGACAAAAAAGGCATACGGCGGGACCTTTTACGATCCCGCCGTATGCCCTCTTGGCTGACCCAAATAACCAGCGCCTAGTCGAGGGTATTCAGTTTCATGTCACCCGGTCTGACCCAACCCAGTTTGAGAAAAATGCGATGAAAGAACAGCGTAAAGAGGGCCGGCAGAATAAAGCAGATCAATAAGACTTTCAGCAGAACATCCCAGGAATAGCCCATGCTTTCAAAGGTTCCCAGCTGGCCAACCAGACCGCTGGTGCCCATGCCGGCGCCGTAGGAGGTGTTGCTCATCGCAAATACCTTGGTCGCCAAGGGTCCGGTAATAGCGGAAGCCAGGGTGGGAGCCAGCCAGATCTGCGGCCGCCGCATGATATTCGGCATTTGCAGCATGGAAGTGCCCAGGCCTTGCGCCAGTAAACCATTGATGCCGTTATCCTGAAAACTCGCCACGGCAAAGCCGATCATTTGCGCGCAGCAGCCCGCCGTGGCAGCGCCCGCCGCCAGACCGGATAAGCCCAGCATGATGCTCAGGGCAGCCGAACTGATGGGCAGAGTCAGCACGATGCCCATGATTACAGAGACCAGGATCCCCATCGGAACCGGAGCTAAGGCAGTCGCTTCATTGACAATGCTGCCGATATAGGTCGTTGCCTGCTGCACCGTGGGACCGCACCAGACACCCGCCAAACCGCCGCTGACGATCGTGGCGAAGGGAACCATGATGATATCAGCCGGCGTATGTCCAATCACCAAACCGCCGATTTCCGTGCCGATCACCGCCGCAACATAAGCGCCGACCGGACCGCCGGCGAGATAACCAACCGCCCCGACGGCGGCATTGGAGAAGAGAACCAGGGATTTGGCTTTTAAACTCCAGGCTATGGCCACGCCAATGGCACAGCCGGTCACCGGGGAAGCCGCTGAGAGAGCGGCGCCAATCGGCTGCAACAGGCTCAGGCCGGGTAATCTGGCCAGCTGAGAGATGATCAAGCCAATAATCAGTGAAGAAAACAGACCCAATGCCATGGCGCCCATAGCATCAATGAAGTAACGCTTTCCTGCTTTTTTCAGAAGCGCTTGCGGTGAGGAATGCATGACTCAAAACAACCTTTCCTTCTAATTTCATATCTCAACTGCGTCTGCTCAGGCGAAGCGGGAACAAAACTACGCAATTGGCAGGGGGAGTGTTCGGCGGGCATCTTTCATTCCGGCAGTTCATCGGTCATATGATGCAAAAAAGCCTGGGGATTCTGTAAAAAGTCTTTGGTAAAGCGGACATGTTCCAAATCCTGATAGGCAGTTTCTGTTAATCTGCCGCTGTCAAATTGAAAAATCTGTGCCCCGGGATAGGAGAGGATAATGGGGGAGTGAGTGGCAATGATAAACTGGCTGCCTTTTTGCACTCCCTGCAGCAGCAGATCCAGAAAAGCCAGCTGCCGCATCGGTGAGAGCGCGGCTTCCGGTTCATCCAGCAGATAGATGCCGTTCGGGCTGAGGCGGGAGCGGAATAAGTGCAAAAAGCTTTCACCGTGGGACATACCGTCGGGATTTTCACCGTAGCTTTTCGTGACGGCGTTGAGGTTGCCGCGCATGGAACCGGTGGCCAGCCCGATGCCGTAGGCGGAGGAACCGAGCTCGCTCATTTGCCGCCTGATGTCCTCTTCTTCCGCTGCCAATTCCTGACGCATACGGTCCATCCCCTGAATGAAACCGAAAAAATCTTCCGCCCGTAAGAAAAAACCGCGGTGGACCACTTTGCTCTGCCAGACAGGACGCAGATACTGCGCCAGATTGCGTGCCGCCGCCAGGCTGGGATCCGTGCTGACCGGCCTGGCGCCGACCGTCGGCAGGTTCAATTTAGCGGCTAAGCCCTCCAACAGGGTGGATTTACCGCTGCCGTTTTCCCCCACCCAAAAACAAACCGGCGCGCGAAAGGTCAGCGCCTGCAAGTTGCGAATCACGGCAACGCTGAACGGATATTCCGCCGGCTGCGTCGCTGTATTCTGTTTTTGCAGTCCGATCAGCTGCAACATCTCAAATCACCTCACAGTATCGTTAATTTCTCTGGTTAGATTGCGTATCCATTTTGTGCCGTTGCTGCGCCGGTAAATCAGCAGCAGTTTGACCGGTTCGTCAATCTTGAGCAGCACATAGACCCAAACGACGGGAAGATGCCAGACTTGCGCGGCGAGGATGCCCAGGGGCAGTCCGAGCACCCACATGAAGGAGACGTCGGTCAGCAAGACAAAGCGCGTATCGCCGCCCGCCCGCAACGCCCCCAAGCTGATCGGCGAATAAATACATTGCAGTAAGGCAACGATCGCCACGATGAGCATGAATTGATTGGTCAGCAGCTTGGTGGAAGCGTCAATTTGATAAAACGCGATGATCGGATTCTTAAAGAGTAAGATCGAGCCGGCAGCCAGCAGTCCGAGCAGCAGAGAGAGCAGCTTCATCGTGTTCAGATAAGGTTGGATCTTTTCGGTTTGGTTGGCGCCCAGGGCTTTGCCGAAGATCACACTGGAGGCGCTGACCATGCCATACATGAATACCATGGCCATTTGCTGGACTGCGGAGGCAATGCTGTAGGCGGTAACGCCTTCTTTGCCCAGATGACCTAAGATCATGTTCTGCGCGGCAGAGCCGAGACCCCAGAGAAATTCGTTCAGGATGACCGGGCTGCAGTGCCGTAAAAAATCAGCGGTCAGCAGTGCGTCCTGCAGAAAGATATCTTTGATGCGGAAAGAGATTTGTTTCTCCCGGACCAGCAGGTAATAAAGCACCAATAAAAAAGCCAGGACACGGGCTGAAACATTGGCCCAGGCTGCGCCGACAACTCCCAACGGCGGAAAACCCAGCTTGCCGAAGATCAGCAGCCAATTCAAGGCAATGGTGGTAATAAAGGTAACGATGGTGACCCAGAAGCTCATCCAAACCTTTTCCACACTGCGCAGAATATAAAGGATGGTATTGGTCAGTCCAAAGAAGGGATAAGAAAAAGCGCTGATGCGCAGGTAGCGCACTCCTTCGGCAATCACATCCTGCTCTGAGGAGAACAGCCGCATGACCGGTTCCGGGAAAACTCCCACGAGGAAAGCAAAAACCAGAGAGGCAAAAAAAGCGAAGCGCAGCACGATTGCCACCACATGGCGGATGGCGGTCATCTCATTTTTGCCCCAATATTGTGCCGTCAGGACGGTTGCGCCGCTGGCTAAGCCGGTGGTGAGCAGCATAAAAATAAAATTCGGTTGGTTGCCCAAAGACACCGCGGCAATCTGCGTGCTGCCCAACTGGCCCAGCATCAGACTGTTGATCAGACCGACTCCATTGGAGATGATGTTCTGCAGCGCAATGGGGAAGGTGATTGCCAGCAGAAGGCGGTAAAAATCGGAATTTCGTTCGAGCTTAACCAATTGATTCACCAACCGTTTCTTTTTCAATCTGATGACTATAGTATAGCATGAATCAATAGGGCTGGTAAATGAAAATAGTGCGGTTTTGCAAATTCAGCTGAATTCAGATATTTTCTGCAACTCTCTTGCGCAGGGGAAAAGTGCATGTTATGCTATCAGCATGAAGAAATGCGCGGAGAGGGCGTTGATGAAATGCGGAATCCTGTAAAAATCAGCCCGGAAAATAAAAAACTGTTTTCCCTGTTTTGGCCGATTCTGATTGAACAAGCCCTCACCATTCTGGTGGGTATGGTTTCCACCATTTTGGTTTCCAATGTTGGTGATTATGCCGTAGCCGGCGTGAATTTGGTCGATACAATCAATCAACTCATCATTATTTTGTTTAATTCTTTGGCGGTCGGCGCGTCTGTGATGACAGCGCAGCATATCGGAGCCGGCCGCAATCAGCAGGCCGGTCAAACGGCTGCGCAGTCGATTGTCCTGGTCGTGGGAGCCTCGGTTTTATTGGGCGTCGCCGCCTTTTGTTTTGCGGAACCGCTGCTCCATCTGCTTTACGGTTCGGCAGCGGGTAATGTTTTGCAAGTGGGTGTCATTTACTTGCGCTTTTCCGCCGTCAGTTACATTTTTCTGGCCCTGTTCAGCGTTTCGGCCGGAGTTACGCGCGCTTCCGGCAATTCGCGTAAGCCGATGATGGCTGCGCTGCTGTCCAACCTGGTCAATATCAGCATTGCGGTTGTTTTGATTTATATTTTCCATCTGGAAGTTTATGCGGTATCGATTGCCGTACTGGCTGCCCGCATGGTGAGCGGTTTATTTATGTATTTCTCCGTCAAAAAAGAAAAACACGGACCCTTGCTGCTGCCGGCTTTACGACTCAAGCTTGATTTTAACTTACTGCGCCCGGTGTTGAATATTGGCGTTCCCTCCGGCGTGGATAATTTGATTTTTCAGGGAGCCAAGGTTTTGATTTCGGTTTTCATTGCCGGCATGGGTACCGCCGCGCTGCAGGCCAACGCGATCTGCAATTCAGCGGGCGGCTATCTTTGGCTGACCGGCAATGCGATGCAGGTGGCTGCGGTCACCATGGTAGGACAAGCATACGGCGCTAGATTATATCATACCGCTAAGCTTTGGATGCGCAGATTGAACCTCTATACAGCGGCAATCCAATTGCTGCTGCTGCCGCCTTATCTTCTGATTCTGAAAGGGCTCATCTCTTTTTACGGGGCATCTGCCGAAAGTGCGGCGCTGGCTTATCGGATTCTGATGATTTGCGCCATTGTGCAGCCGTTTATTTATGCCTGGGCCTTTGTTTTACCGCAATGTCTGCGTGCGACCGGGGATGCCCGCTATACGATGGTGGTTTCGATCATCAGCTTATTCGGTATGCGGCTGCTGGTGGGTTGGTTCCTGGGGATTTATCTGGGTTGGGGTGTGTTTGGGATTTGGATGGGTATGCTGGCCGACTGGCTGGGACGCGCCATCGGCTTCACCTGGCGCTTTGAGAAGAATAAATGGCATGGCGGCAGACTGCCGCTTGACGAAGGACTTCCGCAAGGACAACCGGACAGCCTGCCGCGCTAGATTTTATCGGCCGCAAAGAAGGAACGGGAGCTGTTGTCAGAGAGGCCCTTTCTAGCGGATTTGCTTTCAGGCAGTGTTTTTTAAGCCGCAATCGGCAAAACAGATAGAAATCAGATAGAATTTGACAGAAAGCGAACAATTTCCCTGAACAAATTGGATTGCAGGAAAGAGGGGAACATGGTATTCTTAAAGTTATCTTTACGCTCTTCATTTTTTCCGGCAAAGCAAAGTCTGGCAAAGATTAGTTGCCGATCCCGGCCGGTCTGAAGGGCGGGAGCGGCTACGGAGGCACTGAAATGCAGATAAAGCAAAAGCTTGCGCCGGAAAACAGAAAATTCCTGCAGCTGTTTTGGCCTGTCTTGATCGAGCAGGGACTCACTATTTTGGTAGGTATTTTTTCTACGATTTTAGTCTCCAATGTGGGTGATTATGCGGTTGCCGGTGTGAACCTCGTAGATTCCATCAATAATATGATCATTATTTTTTTCAATGCCCTGGCATCCGGCGCTACGGTTGTGGTGGCGCAGCGCATCGGCGCCCGGCGCAATCAGGAAGCCGGCGAAACGGCGGCACAGGCTATCGTATTGGTGGTTGGCATCGCTGCGGTCGTGGGGCTGGCGGCCGGCTGCTTCGCCGGACCGATTTTACAGGGCTTGTATGGCAAATCGGCTGCCAATGTGCTGCAAATGGGTCGGATTTATTTGTATTTTTCCGGCGCCAGCTATCTGTTTCTCGGTTTGTCCAGTGTTTGCGCCGGTGTGACGCGGGCAGCCGGCAATTCAAAAACACCGATGATCGCCGCTTTGCTGGCGAATCTCATCAACATCTCTGTGGCAGTCATTCTGATTTATGGCTTCCATATGGGCATCTATGCGGTAGCCGTTGCCATGTTGGCTGCCCGAATCAGCGCGGCGGCGTTTATGTTGTGGGCGGTTCGGAGCAGAACAGAAGGATCTTTGGTTTTACCCAAGATTCGTCTGAAGTTGGATATGGCTTTGATCCGGCCGATCCTGGATATCGGCATCCCTTCCGGCCTGGATTCTTTGATTTTTCAGGGAGCCAAAGTAGTCGTGGCGGTTTTGCTTTCCGGGATGGGTACGGCGGCGATGCAGACCAATGCCATTGTCGGCTCGTTATCCAACTTTTTCTCTTTACCCGGCAACGCCTTTTCCATTGTTGGCGTGACGGTAGTCGGTCAGTCTTATGGCGCCGGTCTGTATCGGCAGACGAAAAAACTGATGGCGAAGCTGTGCCTCTATTCTTCCGCGGTGATGACCGCGCTGATTCCGCCTTTTTTACTCCTGTTGGATCGCATGATCGCTTCCTATGGCCCTTCTCTGGAGAGCGCCGCTCAGGCAAAGCTGATTCTGACGATTTGTCTGCTTGTGAATCCACTGCTCTATCCCACCGCTTTTGTGCTGCCGCAGTCGCTGCGGGCTGTTGGGGATGCGAAGAAGACAATGGTCATTTCGATCGTCAGCTTATTCGGTCTGCGGTTGTTTGGTTCCTGGTTTTTGGGTGTCAGACTGGGCTACGGTGTGCTCGGTCTCTGGCTTTCCATGTTTGCCGATTGGGGCGGCCGGACAATCGGCTTTGTCTATCGCTGGAAGCGCAACCGATGGCATCATGGCGAAGAACCGCTGGACGAAGGGGCTTTGCCTCCTTTTTAAGCGCTGCCAAGCTTCGCGAGGACCGGTTTTTTTCTGCGGGCGGCTTTTCTCTTAGGCCTGCGGCATCTTGCGGAAAAAGACGGTTCATCTTATGCTGACCGAAAAGATGCAAGTTTCCCTCGAATCCAGTTCATCTTTGCAGTTGCCGACAAGTTATTCATACGAAGGTATTTTTGTCAGCAAGCGATCATCCGGGAGGGGCCGTGGCATGCGAAAGCAGAGAATTTTAGGAACCGAGAATAAACGATTTTTACAGTTGTTTTGGCCGATCCTGATCGAACAGGGTTTAACTATTTTGGTCGGTGTCATTTCCACCCTATTGGTTTCCAACGTCGGCGATTATGCGGTTGCCGGCGTCAACTTGGTCGACACCATCAATAACATGATCATTATTTTTTTCAACGCTTTGGCTTCCGGTGCGACGGTTGTGGTTGCGCAGCATATCGGAGCCCGCCGGAATAAGGAAGCGGGAGAGACGGCAGCGCAGGCGATCGTCCTGGTCGTGGGCATAGCTGTGCTGGTAGGCGCTTTGACAACTTGCTTTGCCGGTCAAATCCTGCGCGGCCTTTATGGCCAATCGGCTGCCAATGTCTTGACAACCGGTGAAATCTATATGCGCTTTTCCGGTGTCAGCTATGCTTTCTTAGGGGTTTTCAGTGTTTGTGCCGGGGTGACCAGAGCCGCCGGCAATTCGAAAACGCCGATGATGGGAGCTTTG
This sequence comes from Negativicutes bacterium, assembly GCA_021372785.1. Taxonomy (NCBI): domain Bacteria; kingdom Bacillati; phylum Bacillota; class Negativicutes; species Negativicutes bacterium. Next base: position 28,981 of record JAJFTT010000023.1, read on the forward strand.
GTTTCCAATCTGATTAATGTGACGGTGGCAGCTGTCTTAATTTATGTCTTCCGTTTGGGTGTTTATGCCGTTGCGATTGCCATGCTGGCGGCACGGATCGGCGCGGCGGCCTTTATGTTTTCGATGGTGCGGCGCAAAACGGCCGACACGAGCTTGCAGCTGCCGAAGCTGCGCTTGAAACTGGATCGGGAGCTGCTGCGTCCGATCTTAAAAATCGGTATTCCTTCCGGCGTGGATTCTTTGATTTTTCAGGGAGCCAAGGTATTGCTGGCTGTCTTTATGTCCGGCATGGGTACCGCGGCGCTGCAGGCCAATGCCATCGTTACTTCTCTCAGCAGCTTTATCAATTTGCCGGGTAACGCCTTTTCCATTGTCAGTGTGACGGTGGTTGGTCAGTCTTACGGAGCGAAACTCTATCGTCAGGCAAAATCCCTGATGCGCAGGATGTGTCTTTATACGTCGGTAATGCAGGCTGCCATCGGTCTGCCGATGCTCTTATTTCTGGAACCGATGATCGCCGGCTATGGCCCTTCCGCTGAAAGCGCCGCGACAGCAAAACTCATACTCACCATCAGCGTGCTGATTCATCCCTTCCTCTATGCGACAGCGTTTGTGCTGCCGCAGTCGCTGCGCGCGGTAGGCGATGCCCGCCAGCCGATGATCATTTCGATTATCAGTCTGCTGACCTTGCGAATTTTTGGTTCCTGGCTGTTGGGCGTCAGGCTGGGTTACGGAGTCTTAGGGATCTGGTTATCGATGTTTGCCGATTGGGTTGGGCGTTCGGCCGGCTTCGTTTATCGCATGGAAAGGAATCTGTGGCATCAGGGCAGGGAACCTGTCGATGAAGGAGAACTCGATACCCTGACCGGTAAACGCCTGACGGAAAATGGAATCATACCCCCAGATTAAAAATCCCGCATCTGTCCTGGATTTGAGAGGCTCCCCATCGGGCAGACACTCGAAATGAAATAATTCGAGACTGCGCGATGGGGAGCTATCAGACTGTACAAAACGAAAGTGGGTAAAGGTGTATCCTGATCAGAAAAAATTACGCGCTTGCGGCGGTAAAGAGAGCGAACTTTATCTGACTGTGTTTGGTCAGGAAGAAATCCCGGAACAGATTTGGACTATTTTGTCAAACCCCCTGCGCTTTTGAAGTAATTTTTATTGCTTCCTCATTGTTAAGTTATCTCTTGAAGTTCTGAGAATTTTAATACTTTCCTCTTCGGATAATATAAGATCGGTTCCCTCCAGCCAGAGCAGATAATCTTGGAAGGCGGCTGTTAAATTTGCCTCAGTAATATAGGACGCTCTCATTTCCTCATCGGGCAAATTATAGGCGGCAATGTTTAAGCCATCTCTGCCAAAGCTGGTTATCGAAATAGATTCAGAGATATCCGACATTGACGGAGTTAATAATCTGGCACATATAGTACGCTTTTCAGCTTCTTCAATAAAATGGTTCAACAGGTATAAACGATCCTCTATCGAATAAGGAAGATCGTATTTGGGGATTGTATTGACGACCACACCTGTTTGACAGAATTTGTTTAAACCATCCAGGGTAAAGTAGGTATGGAACTTTTCACGCCGGTTACGTATGAGATTGAATCGGACGGCAACATTTTCAACGACCTGGTCGCGATTGATCATGTCTTCCCGTATCCTTCGGCGGACAAAGGCTTCATCCATGACACAGGAAAAATTCGGGCTGTGTTCATAAAAGCAAATTGAACCGTTGCTGCTTTGTAAAATATCGATGAAGTATTGGACGATGGAAATTGCGTTATCTTTCCGAGTGCTCAAGGGTAATGTGTTTTTTTGGATGCGGAAAAATTCATCGGTGTAATATTCTATTATTTTGGAGTTTTTGGTCAATAAAGCGGATTTAAAATCGTAGTTTAACTGTAAAAGGTACTCGGAAGTAATGATGAAAAAAGGCAAGGTTTGCATTTCATCTTCTTTGTGTTCTTTTGTTTCATAGAAGTAGTAAGGCTGATAATGTAAGTTATCCAGAAAACAATAGGGTAAAATGCTTTTTAATAATTCGAGGTTTTCGTTTTGATTGATAAGACTGTTTTCGGAGTCGAAGCCAACTATGTGAAGCCAATCTACTTTTTCAGGCCCGTCGGCACAAGTGGTTGCTATGACCGGAATATCAATTAGTTCACAGGGGGGGACTTTCATTAATATTTTTGGATTCGAATGCGTGTATGCTTCTCTCTCAACCATTTCCTTAATGGCTAAACGAATCGATTGGGTTCCCCGCAAAATTTGCAATCTATCCTCGGAATGATGGAAAGAGAAGCTGACGGTGTTATGGCTTAAACTTAATTGCATTAAGTCCGAAATAATTGCTTTTACTTTTTTGCGCCTTTCATAGATGTCCGGCCCATCGCAGCAAATTTGGTGTTTTTCCAGAAGCAGTTTTTTTTCTATAGGAGTAACGGGTAAATAACGCAAAAGCTTTTCTAAGAATGCTCTATTTGGGATGCGACTTCCTGAAGCAACTTTATGAATGGTTGAACGGTCAACATCCGCCTGAAGAGCCAGGTTATAAATATTAATTTTCTTTGAAGTCAGGATTGCTTTAAAGTAATCGCTAAACTCAGACATGAGTCGCCCTCCTTGATTGATGTGGCAGCAAGAATTGTTTACACAAAAAACTATAGCATTAGTTTGCCACAAAAGCAAGAACATATTGATATTAATTATAATAGCAGTAAGATTCAATCAGGCTTTGTAACAATTCTATCTAACGGTGCCGATTTTGAAAGGGGGGTAATTTGAGCAGTGCCAATGAGCAAAACTTCCATCGTTCTAAATCAAATCCCAATGTTATTGACAATTCTAGATCAAATCAGATTGGAGGGATTCTAGTGACTTTTTCCTTTTCAGCTCAAGGAATCAATACCCTTTTTATTGTACTATTAATTGGATATTTGGGCGTCTTTTTTTACAATAAAGCGCGAAAAGGCGAATTACCAAAAATGAGGAGAATTGTTGGGCTCGACGTAATTGCAGAAGCCACAGGACGCGCCACAGAATTAGGCCGCCCCGTCCATTTTTCTCCGGGAATCGGAGGTATCACCAACGATGTTGCTCCTCAAACTATGGCTGCTCTGGCGTTGATGAGTTATGTGGCGAATTTAACGGCGAAATATGATACGGGTTTAGTCGTAACAATCCGTCAAGGTGTTGTTTTCCCACTTGCTGAAGAAACGGTACGTGTGAGTTATGTGAATGCCGGTAAGGCGGATGCATATAATCAAAATATGGTTCGATTCATATCCGATCAACAATTTGCTTATGCTGCCGGCGTCATGGGTATATTTGCCCGGGAAAAGATAGCGGCCAATATTATGATGGGTGCTTTCTGGGCAGAGTCACTGCTGCTTGCGGAAGCCGGCTCGCAAGTCGGGGCAATTCAGGTTGCCGGAACGGCTAACATGACAGAAATCCCCAATTTTGTTGTTGGCTGCGATTACACACTCATCGGAGAAGAATTATATGCCGGAGGAGCTTACTTATCTCAGGATCCAAATCGTTTGGGAAGTATCAGAGCCCAGGATATTATCAAATTGGCTGTGGTCATTTTGATTCCCATTGGTGTAATTTTGGCGACAGCTAATATAACCTTCCTTAAAACATTATTAACTTATTAAGCTTAAGTCGGGAATGGAGGGATACTGTGAAACGTCAAGTGCCTTTACTCATAACTTTGTTGGTGGGTGTGATCGTATTCTTATCCGGCGTGATGACCTTGAAGATTGGTTTCTTTGATTTAAAAACCGTTTCATCAACCATGACCGGTTGGGGGACGCTTGTTTCCGCCTTTGCGGCATTTATCGCGGCAATGAGTTTGGTTTTAGTTCATGTGAAAAGAATTCAGGCCGTGAAAAAGAATCCTATGGCAGTAATCAATAGTTTGGCTTTGCTCATCAGCATGGGTCTGATGGCAGTATTGGGAATTGCCGGGCAGCTCACTCAAGGAAGACCTCTGCCCTTATTTGTTTTGATTTTCAATAACGTGATTAATCCAGCCGGCGCCGCTATTTTTGCAATGTTGGGCTTCTTTATCACGTCGGCTTCCTATCGGGCATTTCGCGCAAGAAGTTTGGAAGCTACAATATTATTGGTGTCTGCGCTTTTGATCATGTTAGGGCGCATTCCTGTTGGCGAACAATTATGGTCCCAATTCCCGGCACTGGCCGATTGGTTATCAAACGTACCCAATGCAGCGGCTCAACGCGGAATCTTGATTGGGGCCGCCGTCGGAGCAATTGCAACCAGCGTTCGAACCATTCTTGGTTTCGAACGTGGTCACTTAAATTAGGAGGGTGAGCGGATGGAAAAACTGTTAAAAATTGACAAGAAAATCATCTATAGCTTGTTAATATTTTTCTTGATCTTACCCATGTTCCTGCCGCTGAATATTCCTCTTTCTATCAGTTCGAACACAAAGGCCGTTTATGACTATATCGAGGCTTTACCTGCCGGAAGTAAAGTTTTGCTGGCACTCGATTTGGCGGTAACGAGTCGTGCCGAACTTTCCGGACAAATTTTCGCTATTGCCGAACACTGTGTTATGAAGAACCATAAAATATATATGGTCGCTCTTTGGGATGCAGGGCCGATGTTTGGCGAACAAGTCGTAGATGCCTTCCCACAACTAACCTATGGTGAAGATATTGTAAATCTGGGGTACACAGCCGGTGGTGAAACCGGCGTTGCCTTTATCGCCTCAAACATCCTCAATGCTTATCCTGTGGATTATCGCGGCAATCAAACTAAGGACCTTCCGATGATGAAAGAGATTGGCGATATCAATACGATGGATTTTATCTATTGCTTTGGCGCCGGATCCCCAGGACCGCGGGAATGGATACGTCAGGTTGTGACCAATTATCAAACACCCTTTGCTGCCGGGGTCTTAACGACCAGCGCTGCCGAATATGCTCCTTATGTGCAAGCGGGACAAATGGTCGGTGTATTGGGTGGATTACGTGGCGGCGCCGAGTATGAACTTCTTATCGGAAAGCCGGGTGCTTCTTTAGCCAAAATGGATTCGGAATCTATTGGTCATCTGTACATCATCGCATTGATTGTGATTGGCAACATTGGATATTTTGCCACTAAAAAAAATAAAAAGTAACTAATGGGGGTGATATAAATGGCAGTATTTTGGTCTTGGGTTGCAGGTCTGATTACGCTGGCAATTCTTTCTTTTGTGTTTAAGGAAAATCCGGTGTATCGTCTGGTTGAGCATCTTTATGTCGGAGCCAGTGCCGGCTATTCAATATCTGTGAACTTTGGTTATATTAGAAATTTAGGCTTTTCTAAACTTGGCAACGGGGTTTATATTACGATTATCCCGATCGCCCTGGGATTACTTCTCTTTACGCGCTATTCAAAAAAATTGAACTATTTATCCAGATGGACGACAGCTTTTTTGGTAGCACTTGGTTCAGGGTTAGCTCTTTATGGTATTGCAAAATCACAATTAATCACACAAGTATCGGCAACCTTTTTACCAGTTGTTGTTATGAAGGACGGATCATTTAATTTCCTGAGTTCCATGAACAACTGGATAATGATCTTAGGGGTGCTCAGTGTGTTAATTTACTTCTTCTTTACGACCAATATACGCAATCCGGTTTTTTCGACTGCCAGTAAATTTGGCCGCTATCTCATGATGGTCTCCTTTGGTGTGGCCTTCGGTAATTCTATTATGATGAATATATCTTTACTGTTAGGAACATTCGATACCGTCCTGAAGGATATGCTGCATATCTTCTAGACAGTCAGGTCCAAAAAATTGTGTTTTTTGCCCGGCACAAATGCAGAGCACCGGCGCAGCGTTTATGCCGCGAAAGGTGGTTTCTCTTGCGAAGGGATACGTCCGGTCAAGCGGCCGGGCGGATCCTTTCGCTGCCGGCTCAGGCATCAGGCGCTCTATGACCGTTCCGGCGCCGAGCAGAGCAGCCGCTTCCTGTCCTTCGCGAATGTTCTCTTTTCGCTGAGCTTGCGCTGCTTTCGTTGTATGGTCCGGCAGATTTCCGGAGATACGAGTTGGGCAATGCCGCGGGGAAATTGAGCCATGAAATTCAGCTTCTCCGGTTTCTGTATTTGACATTACAATTACCTGATAACCGGGCTTGAGTTTTTAATTTTTCCAATTTACACCATGATACGGACTCTATCCAAAGTGAGAAGGGAATTAATTATGGAAATATTAAAATTAACACTGAAGGAATTACGCAGCGCACTGGATGAAGGAAAAATTACTACATCAGAGCTGGTTCATTTTTACTTGGACCGGGTTGCCAAATTGAATCATGAGGGTGCCAATATCAACGCTATTTTGGAATTAAATCCTGAGCTTGAACTTTTGGCTCAGGCAAAGGATCACGAAAGAAAAATTGGCAAAGCAAAAGGTGCCTTGCACGGGATTCCGGTTTTAGTTAAAGATAACATTGATACTTTCGATATGATGCACACCTCGGCAGGTTCACTGGCACTGAAGAATCATTATGCTTCTAAGGATGCTTTCGTTGCGCATAAGTTAAAGGAAGCGGGCGCTATCATATTTGGCAAAGCGAACATGACCGAGTGGGCAAATTTTATGACCCGGAATATGCGAAATGGATATAGTTCACGTGGCGGACAGGTTTTGAACCCTTATGGTCCCAATGTTTTCGACGTCAGCGGTTCCAGTGCAGGTTCAGCGGCAGGAGTCGCTTCTCGAATGGTTCCGGTTGCAGTCGGAACTGAAACAAGCGGATCGGTGCTCAGTCCTGCGAATATGAACAGTTTGGTTGGCATTAAACCAACCGTCGGTTTGGTTAGTCGTACAGGGATTATTCCGATTATGTTTAGTCAGGATACGGCAGGTCCGTTAGCCATTTGTGTTGAAGACGCCGCTTATTTGCTGAATTCAATGATTGGCATCGATGAGAATGATTCAGCTACCTTGAGTGCGGAAGGTCATTTTGAGAGTGATTATACGAAATTTATTAATCCGACCGGTTTACAGGGTAAACGCTTAGGGTTTGTTACTCAAATGAATGAGCGGCTCACTCCGGAGAAACTGGAAGTCATGGAACGTGTCAGAAAAGAAATGAGCGAAAACGGCGCTGAGGTAATTATGATCTCGGATATTCCGGGGCTTCTGGAACTCAATAAGAAGCCGTGGTATGCCAGCAGTACAATGAGCTTTGAATTTAAACCGGCTTTGAATAAGTATTTGTCAACTGTGGAACCTCATTTACCCGTGCATCATCTGACTGATGTGATCTGTTTTAATCAGCAGAATGCTGAGCAGTGCTTAAAATATGGACAAATTCATTTTATTGAATCACAGTCCCGAAGCGGTTCTTTGTCGGAGAGCGAATACATCGAAGACCGGAAAGCGGATCTCAAATACAGTCGGGAAATGGGAATCGATTGGGCTTTGGGGAAATACAAAGTAGATGCGCTTGTTTTCCCGGCTTCCAGTGTAGCTTCTATTGCTGCCAAAGCGGGCTACCCATCCATAGCAATACCAGCCGGATACTTAGAGGGCGGTGAACCTTTTGGCATCTCAATGACAGCCGGAGCATGGCAGGAAGGTCTGTTAATTGAAATTGCCTCGGGATATGAATCTGCAACACATCATCGTAACGATCCCGAGTGTGCGAAGTTTTGATTATTGATAGAAAACAGTGCCGAGTTAAAAGCGCAGGGATTATTCCATAATAAGGATTAGATTTGCTAAAAAAAGGCTGCGGCAACACAGCCTAAAAAGCAGAGCCGGGCGGCTGCCCTAAGCAGACACAAGGCTCTGCTTTTTTTTTAGCAGGTCCGGATTACATCGTGAAAACTCCAATACAGCATGCACAAGGATCCCTGCGCATTAAAAAAAGGAGCCGCCGCAATTTCCCGTTTTGCTGCAGCTCCTTGCCACAGCGCCTGGCGCTGTGGTTCCGAAGAATTTTTTGGCTATTTTTTCTGTCTGCTTGACAGGGAGCAGTTCGCCTGGTTTCCAACCTGCAAAGAGACGCGGGGATTATTGTTGTACTCAATCGGGCAGCGTAAGCAAAACCTCATAGATGTTGCCGAGATAATCGTCGGCATAGACTTCCTGATAGCGCAGGATGAAACGGTCAATTGTTTTGGGAACCTGATAAATCAGTTGGCCGCTGCGCTGCTCGGAAGCGGCTAAACGGTAGCTGTCGGGAAATTGCGTATCACAGAAGAGCTGTAATGGGTAAGCGCTGACGGTTTGATCGCCTTCCTGCCATAATAAGAGAAAATCACTGTAGTCCATCGGCACAATTTCTTCTCCTTCGTTGCGGACTGTTAGATCCAGAGAAAGCAAGAGGGCGTCCTCTGCTTGCGGCAGATAATTGTGCAGCGTGCGCGAAACCAATACCTGATCGACAGAATAAGCAAAGAAAGCAGTATGAATCGTCTCTTCGGCGGCAGCCGTGATGGTTTTGCCGCCGGGCCGTTTTTCTGTCGGCGCCACAGGTTGACAGGCGGTGAGAAACAAACAAGTAAGCAGCAAGAGCAGAGCGAATTTTCTATATGGCATCGATATCACCCGTTCCTGATTTGCCGGAATTAAAGCTGCGGTTCCGGTTTTTCAGGTTTCTGATCAGAAGCGGTTTTGCGCGAACGAAAGTAAGCGTTGGAACGTTTTTCCGGCAGGCTGGCGGCAGGAATTGGCGCCGCTTTGCTGGTTTCCGAAGCTAATTTTTTAATTTGTTCGCCCGGTAATTTGGTGACCAGCGGTCTGCTTTTGCCTGCAGGCGGCTGCGGGCGTTCGCCAGCGGGTCTGCGCTCCTCCTGACGATTTTTAGACCGATTGAGGTTTTGTGATGGATGTTCCGTAACGGCTGCGCGAGCAACGGATTCGCTGCGGTTGCCGGCGGGACGCTCGCTGCGCTCATTGTACTGAACGCGTTCATGCGGACGGCTCTGCTTCTCGGTCCGCGGCCGCTCTGCCTGACGTTCCGCTCTTTCTATTTGGTTCGTTTCGCTGTCATGTTCCGGACGGTTTTTGCGGCCGCTGTCCCGATTGTCTTTCGCACCGCGGTCGGCGGTACTGCGTTCACCGCGGTCGGCGGCGGCTAAATTGGGAACCGGTGTGGGTTTTTCAATCTGGATTTTTTCACCCAGATTCATTTCCGGCAGGTCGACTTTTTGAGCGGGGGTGAGAAACTGTACCACCGTATGGGCGCCGCAGCCTTCACATTGGTAAAGGATCCGGATCGCTTTTTGATATCGGCTGCCCTCATGGCTGACCAACAGCATACGGCGATGACAATAAGGGCAGGTTAGATTGTGATCGTAACCGATGGGGCCGACCTTAACCCCGAATTCCATATCCCATTGCACCACTTCTTCGATTTTCATCATACGGGCCGGACTTTTATTGAGACCGGAACCGGGATATACTTTGGGCAGAGTTTCTTCCGTCACTTCTTTTTCGCTCACGGCGGCCGGAGATTCCACAGGTTTTTCCTGCGGCGGGTTGGGTTGTTTTACTTCTTCCATCTATCCATAATCCTCCTTAGGTGATTGTTTTCCTTCAGAAACGCATGCCGGCTGTCGGCACGCGCAGTTGATAGCATCAGGCTGAATCATCCCGATCTATAATCATATTATATCAGATTTACGGGCGTCATGCCAGTAGCAAAGAGAAATATTTAGATTTTCCTCTAAAAAACGATCCGCATTGCCTAAAAAACAAGGCGGATGAGGTTTTAAAGTTTGTTTTGAATCATTTGCATCAATTCGGGGGCATATCTGAGAGAAGTCAGGCTGACCGGTATGCCGAGTTCCTGACAAATCCCGCTCAGGATGGTACGGGCCATTTCACTGCCGGTCTTGATTTCCGAAGGCCGGCAGCCGGCTTTTTGCAGCACACGCAACAGGCTCATGCTGATTGCGGCAAAATTTTCTGCTTTACTGGTGAGCTGGTAATCAATCAGCCGGCCGTTCCCGGCATCGATTAAGAGAAAAATCCAAGGATAGAACGGGCGTTCTCCCTCTTTGAGCCGGATCGGTTTGAGACTCAAAACCAAACTGCATTCAAAAATCAGGTCCGGTTTGCTGGGCAGGCTTTGAATCACCTCTGGGTTTTCCGGACGCAGATAACTTAACAGCTGCCGTTCTTTTGGCATTATTGCCTGATAATCGTCCTGCCAGATGCCATGCAGCAGGCGGCGGATCAGACAGCCCTTAGCAGAGTCGATCAGAGCCCGATCCTTTTCCGCCCTGACGATCACTTGCCGCACTTGCGGCAGCAAGCGGCAAAGCAGGGCTGCGTCAGTATCATTAATCAGCCAGGGCAGATACTCCGGCGTGTAATCTTTGAAGCGCGGGTAGCCTTTGGCAGTCGCCGTCATGCTGCCGGCTTTCTGCAGGAGCCGCCAATCGGCATCGGTCATCTCGCGAAACCCGGCCAATTGCATCAGATAAAGAGCCAGTTGATTCGGTTTGATTTTCTCATCGGTCTGACTCAGCCATTCCTGCAGATTCAGATAAGCTTCATACCCTTTGGCAAGAGAAAAGCCATAGTCCAGACCATTTTGACCAAAGATACTGACAAAATAGAGCAGATGTGTTTTTGGATGTTCAATCGCGAAAACATCGCTTTCCCTGAATTGATTCCAGGGTTGCAAGGCGACAATCACCGCGGTCTCATGCAGCAGTTGTTCATATGAATTTGTTTGCGGCACAGCAAATCATTCCTTCCAAAAAGTAGCTTTATTTTTAGTTCACCATAACCTTCGCCGAATCCTGTCGGGAGCCGCGGAGGAATGCAGTTGGTTTTGTTATTCCGCGGGGAAAAAAGCGACAAGCGTCAATCCTGGTCCGCTCTGCCTGCCCGCAGCGGCGCCGAAGACAAATTCGCCGTCATCCTGTTTCATTTTCAATTCCTTTTTCAATGGAACAGCTGGAGCGGATTGCCGGAATGAGCGGAGTTCACGGGTATTTCGGTATCGGTGATGTGCTCTGCGGTTGTCTGATCACCTCTTTGCTTTGAAATGAGTGCTGTTTTGATTTAAAACAATGAGTTTGTCAGGGGAGTTTTGCGATGCATGCAAAAAAAACTTGCTGCCGTGTTCTGCGGCAGCAAGGCGGATTCATTCGCTGAGGATGGTTGCCAAACTACATAATCTCAATCGCGGGTTTTTCTTCGTCTTTAATCACTCCCTGCGTTTTCCAGTGTCCGGTGCGATAGTAGCCGAAGAGCATAACAAACTGCATGATTATGGAGAAGACCATCGCCCAGAACAAACCATATTGGTTCTGCGGCCGTACGGCAATGAAATAAGCCACCGGGATCCTTAAGAGATTACCGAGGATGGAAACGGCCATCGGCGCATAGGAGGCGCCGGCGCCGCGCATGGCGCCGCTCAAATTCTGATTGAGACCCATGATGAAATAGAAGAAAGCGAGAATACGAATACCCTGCCCGGCAATGCTGAGTACATTTTGATTGTCGGTGAAAATGCGCATCACATTGCCGCCAAAAAACCAGAGGATAACACCCAGGACAAGACCAAAACCGACAATGATACGAAGAGCGGTATTGATCGCATCATGAGCCCGGTCGAGCCTGCGGGCACCCACATTCTGCCCGACAAAGGTACTCAAAGCCATACCGAAAGACATCATAGGGATGACGACAAAACCATCAACCTTCTGCACTATCGCATTGGCGGCGATATAGTTGGAACCAAATCCGTTGGCGAATGACTGGATGACAACAGATCCCAAAGACATGGCGACGTTCTGAATGGCGGAGGGGACACCAAGACGCAGGATGGTTTTAGCCAGCGGTTTGTCAATCCGCATACTTTTGGGAGAAACATGGACCGGATAAGCGCCGGAATTGATGCGGATATGCACCAAGGCGCCTGAAACAAAGTGCGAGATGAGGGTAGCGATGGCCACACCGGCCACAGCCCAATGAAAAACAACAACAAAGAGCAGATCCAGAAGAATATTCAGCACGGCGGCAACGCTGAGAAAGATCAGCGGATAACGGGAATCACCCATGCCGCGTAAGATGCCGCCGCCAACATTGTAGGCGATATTACCCAGCGTGCCGGCAAAAATAATGGCTAAATAAGTTGTGGAATCGCCTATGATATTGGCTGGCGTTCCCAATAATTCCAACATCGGTCTGGATAAAGCCAAACCGGCGACCGTGATGAGCGCACCGGCGATATAAATTAAAGTAAAGGCAGTATTGATGGTTTTATTGACGGTTTCCAAACGCTTGGCCCCATAATTTTGAGCAACAACAATACTGGCACCAATGGAAATACCGAAGAATAAGCTATTGAACAGCATCATCAGCGGAAAGCTGGCGCTGACGGCAGCGACTGCATCAGAGCTGACAAAATTGCCTACCACGATGGTATCAACTACATTGTAGAGCTGTGAGATCAGATTGCCGGCAATCATCGGCAGAGAAAAAATCAGCAATTTTTTGGTGATGCTGCCCTCGGTTAAATCGCCGCGTAAGTGCTTTGCCTGAGTGTTGTCACTCATAAACTGTAACATCTCCTTGTTATCTTATCAATTGATAGTAAGCTAACTGATAGTATCATGAAGCGTATTTCTTGTCAACGCAAAGCCCCGCAGAAGCGGAATTTTCTGCGGGGTATCAGAAATCTTTTCTTTTCGGAAAATAAGTAATTCGTTAGGTTAACGCGGAACAGCTTAGTAAAAAGAAATACTGAGTTAAAATAAGACAAAAACTCTTATCAGGGTGCCTTTGCCTGCGGTTGGACTCAGCGCGTCAATTTATCCAGCAGCGCCAGGATTTCATCGATTTTTTCCTGATCGTTGCCTTCCGCCACCGCCTGACGGACACAGCTGCCCAAATGGGCTTTGATGATCGCTTTGTTGGTTTTATTCAGGATGGAGACGGTAGCCAGGACTTGGTTAGAAATATCGATGCAGTAGCGATCTTCTTCCACCATTTTCAGGATGCCGTCGATTTGGCCGCGGGCCGTTTTAAGCAAAGTACTGACTTCAGATCGATCGGCTTTCATGCATCGGACCCTTTCTGTCTAAACCAGAGAGACAACTTCATAACCGGCTTTGCTGACGGCGGCTATTAAGACAGCATCATCAATGGGGGCGGAAAGGGTGATGACGGCGGTTTTACTGGCCAGATCCACTTGAGCGGACACACCGGCAATCGCATTCAGCGCCTTTTCTACTCTGCCGACACAATGCATGCAACTCATGCCTTCAATTATCATTTTTTTGGTCATGATGAACACTCCTTTTTCATTTTCTTTTATCTTCAGCACTCTGTCAATGTTCTGCACAAACAGAGGTTCTGACTTCGCCGGGGCTTCGCTGTTTTCTGCGGTCAGTTGCCGTGCGACCAGCTGCGGTCGGAACAACTTGAGACGAAGCGCATTGGTCACAACACTGACGGAACTGAAACTCATGGCTGCGGCAGCAAACATCGGGTTCAGTTTCCAGCCCAAAAGGCTGTAAAAGACACCGGCAGCCAGAGGAATTCCGAGAATGTTATAGAAGAAAGCCCAGAATAAATTTTGTTTGATATTGCGGATCACGGCTTTGCTTAATTCGATGGCGGTGACTGCATCCAAGAGATCGCTTTTCATCAGCACGATATCGGCCGATTCGATGGCGACATCGGTACCGGCTCCAATGGCGATACCCACATCGGCTCGCGCCAAAGCAGGGGCATCGTTGATGCCGTCGCCGATCATGGCCACCACTTTGCCTTGCGCTTGCAGTTTACGGATTTCCAGTTCTTTATCCTGCGGCAGGACTTCCGCTACGACCCGGTCGATGCCGGTTTTACGTTGGATGGCAGCGGCCGTTCTTTGATTGTCGCCGGTCAGCATGATCACGTCGATACCCAGTTTTTTCAAGGCGGCAATCGCCGCTGTGCTGGTGGGTTTGACCACATCGGCTGCGGCGATGATGCCGAGCAGCCGGTGATCTTCCGCGAAGTAGAGCGGGGTTTTGCCATCTTCCGCGAAGGCATCGGCCTGCGAGACCAGTTCCGCCGTTTCAATCGCTAAGGTCTGCATCATTTTTAAGTTGCCCGCAGAAACCGTTTTGCCGTTGACAACAGCGCTGATCCCCTGACCGGGGATGACTTGAAAATCGGCGGCATTGGGGATTGAAATTCCTTTTTCTTTGCTTAAGAGCAGAATGGCTTCAGCCAGGGGATGTTCGGATTTTGCTTCTACGGCAGCCGCTTTCTGCAACAATTCTTCGCTGCTGACAGAACCTAAGGTCAAAAAGTCGGTCACTCTCGGTTTCCCTTCCGTGACAGTGCCGGTTTTATCCAGGATGACGGTATCGATCGTATGAGCCATTTCCAGCGCTTCCGCCGATTTGATCAGGATACCGTTTTCGGCGCCCTTGCCGGTACCGACCATGATGGCGACCGGCGTGGCCAAACCCAAAGCGCAGGGACAGGAGATGACCAAAACGGCAATACCGATGGAGAGAGCAAAATCAAAGGGATAGCCCAGCAGCAGCCAAACAAGCGTTGCTAAGAGCGAGATGGCCATGACGGTCGGCACAAAAATGCCGGACACCTTATCGGCCAGTTTGGAAATCGGCGCTTTGGAGGAACTTGCTTCTTCCACCAGACGGATAATCTGGGCCAGGGTGGTATCGTCGCCCACCCGGGTGGCGCGGAACTGCAGATAACCGTTTTTATTGACCGTGGCCGCGATCAGCTTATCGCCGGTTTGCTTTTCCACCGGCATGCTTTCACCGGTCAGAGCCGCTTCGTCCACGGCGGAATTGCCTTCCGTGATGATACCGTCCACCGGCACGCTTTGTCCCGGGCGAACAATGACGATATCGCCGGGAACCACATCGGAGACGGAGATCTCTGTTTCCAACCCGTCGCGCAGCACGGTGGCTGTCTTGGGAGTCAGATCCATCAGTTTAGAAATGGCTTCGGAGGTTCTGCTCTTGGAGCGGGCTTCCAGCCATTTGCCCATGGTGATCAAGGTCAGGATGGTGGCGGCCGATTCAAAATAGAGATCCATGGCAAACTGCATGGCGGTTTCGTGATTGCCGCTGCCAAGCGCGAAACCGATTTGATAGATGGCATAGATGCCATAAAGCAGGGCGGCGGAGGAACCGACAGCGATCAGGGAATCCATGTTGGGAGAGCGATGCCATAGGGTCTTAAAACCGGTGATAAAGTAATTCCGATTGAAGTAGACAATCGGCAGGCTCAGCAAAAACTGCGTGAAGACAAACGGTAAAAGATTGGGCATCCCGCTGAAGAATGAGGGGAAGGGCAATCCCAGCATTTTTGCCATGGTGATGTAGAGCAGAGGCAGCAAGAAAATCAGAGAAGAGAAGAATTGCCGCTTTTTTTCCTGCGCTTCTTTGGCGGAAAGATTTTCCCGCGGGGCAGCGCTTTCCGGCAGGGCTTTTGCCTTTGTGGCAGGTGCGGCAGTATAACCGGCATCTTCCACCAGACGGGAAATATCCTGCTCCGATAATTTGGTTTCATCATAATCGATCTGCATATTGTTGGCGAGCAGATTGACCGCGATCTGACGCACGCCATCCGTTTTGCTTAAACTTTTTTCGATATGGGCCGAACAGGCAGAGCAGGTCATGCCCGTGATATTGAATTTTTGTTTCATCATTAAACCTCCAAGAATACCCCCACCCGGAGGGGGTGTCTGCAGATTCAGTATAGGCGCTCTTTAGAAAAATGTCAAGAGCAAAATGTAAAAATATTTTTCCTGAAAATGCGAAAAGCAAAAAGCCCTGCCGAATCTCTCAGCAAGGGGGCTCTGCCGGGTAAGAAAGACCCGCAGCGCCGTTGCGCACTGCGGGTTTTAACGAGGCTGCAGAGCCGGTAAATTCATTGGAGGCGATAAGTTTGACTGGGTGTTTTGATCGTGTTGATCCCTTCCAGTACAAAATGGGCAACGGGGTCTTTTTTCAGGCTGGGAGCAGAAAGGCAGGCATAGAGCGGCAAACCATGCGGACCGCGGGAACGCTGCCTTTCGGCTGTGAGCAGAAGGCAGCCAGGATCAGCGGCGCCGCCGATGATCCCGATTGCAGCGGCTCCTTCCGGGTTGCCTGCTTGCTGAATCGATTTCATCAATTGGCTGTCGCTGCCAAACTGCAGACTGTCGGCGGCAGGCAAAGCCGGTTCGATTTCATAGGAGCCCTGAAAGGCGTAAAAATTGCGCATGCCCTGATTGCCAAAAGGGATTTCAATCTCCTGCGGTTCCCGGTAATAGAGCGTGTGCCGGACACCGGTGGTCGGGTGGGTAAAACAAACGGTTCTGCTTTCCGGCGCGGCGGTGATATCGAATTTTAGCTCCAGCAGAGAAAACCATTGCTCCGGCAGGGTGACCAGCCGCAGCTCCTGAATTCGGTTCAGCCGCAGTCCGCGCGCCAATTTTTGCCATAAAGATTTGGTTTTTGGATAGGGCAGACAAACGCGCGTACAGGCAAAGCAGCGGTGCTGCCGCAAAATTGAGGCATAAGCTTTCCGTTGCGGCAGCAGTAGATCATCCTCCTGCTGCCAGGGAACGCAGAGACGGCTGGAGGAGGTATCATTCTGTTCTGCTTTTTGCCCGTTGAGCCAGATTTCCTGCCAATGCAGCGGTTGGTACGGATGCTCCTGTTCGGCGCAGCGGCGCAGTAAGGGAGTCAGCTTGTCATCGATATTTTCGTACTTGGCGACGAACTCGGCAAGCTTTGCTTCATCCAGAAAGGTAATCAAATCAAACACGATACCCCGAGGGAAGCGGTAGATGACCGGAATCCAATGCGTATGACCGGCATGTTCAAATTGCCAATTGATTTTCTGCGGCAATCCGCGCGTCCCTTTTTTCTTGCGCCACAGACTGGCATCATAATATACTTTCATTGCCGCACCTCATTCTAAATAATAAATCAACTTTCGCACTTGATGTCAGCTTGTCGCTTCCGGCGGCTAAAAAAAGCGGGCGGCAGAGCCG
Source organism: Negativicutes bacterium (assembly GCA_021372785.1). Lineage (NCBI taxonomy): Bacteria > Bacillati > Bacillota > Negativicutes > Negativicutes bacterium. The sequence goes on from JAJFTT010000023.1 coordinate 45,987, forward strand.
TATTTGATCTGACGCCGATTTTTCTGTATTTTGAATACCAATGCAAAATTGCTTCACCCCCAGTGCCAATCATGCCGTTTGCAGCTTGAGAGACGGTAGATTGGTAAGATCAACCTCAAATGTCATTTCGAAGCTGCGATACCAGGGAAAGCGGAAACCGGAAACGGAAATTTCAGCGAAGGATTTCACGCTGACTTCCGTATATTGATCATATAATGAAACAATGTAACTGCCCGAGTTTAAGTTCGCGATGATATTGCTGCCGGAAGCGCCGCCTGTGCCATCCATCACAGCTTTTTCCAACGCACCGTTGATTTTATGAATCCATAAATCGCTGGCGCCGGGGTAGAAATTATTGCTGTTGCCGTCCCTGTTGATCAATTCTGACATGTAGTTTCTGCCGGTGCTGCAATAAGCAAGGTCCTCGATATATTGGAAGGCGGCATATTTCAGAAAACCTTCGGACGCACTGCCTGTCGGCTTTGCTTCATTTTTCAGGTAATTATAGCGTGCCAGGCCAAACCCGACTGAAAAGCCGATCCGGTTGCCGGTAGTGTTCCAGTTGCTGTAACCAATGATTTCTGCCAGGTTGACCTTATTGACCAAGTTCAACCCGAACGCCGGATTTCCGTCGTTGGTTCCGGTCGATGCATCCAGAATGATGGTTGGAATCTGCTGTTCGGTATTGTATTTTGCTTTTTCGATTAAATCTGTGATAGATTGGCTTTCCATGTCCGGCCTGTCCGGCTGCGTCAAGACCAGAATATCGATTTCACCGCTGTGATCAGCAGCAACGCTACAGCCTGCGCTGCTAAGATGATACTCGATGTTTTCTTGCAGTGTATTGACATCAAAGAAGTCGGCGATCCCGTCTGCCCGGCCGCCGAAATAAAAGACATTTGCCGTTACTGCCGCGGCATATTTTTCGCAACTCAATTTGGCAAGCGACATAATGGCCAGTTCATCTGCGCCGGAAAAAATGGAGCCATTCTCATGGATAAGCGATTTGATGAATGCAATCTCGCTGGTCTGGACAGAGGCGCTGCTGCTGGCGTCATCGATTCCAATGTAATAATATAAATTGCCGTTGCTTGCTGCCTGAATCATCCGACAGAGCAGCCGCAGCTTACGTTCGCGCACAGCAACGATATTGTCGATCATCTCATCGGTCAGGTATCCTCCGAAGGCTGCAAGATCGTCTGCGGTGATTTTGCTGCCATCGGCTTTGTTCCGATAGTTTTTGATGATATTATCGATTGTCAGTTCAGAGCCGCTCAGGGTCGGACGAGGTATCAGATTATAGTAATACAGCGCGTAATAATCGTCGGTGGTAGCGCCCTGATATCCCGGAGTAGAATAAGCCAGACGCGTCAGGGTGCTTAAAATGATTACGCGATTTTTTTTCGCCAAGGCAGTCAGGGAGTCGATGATGGCATTTTCTTCACTGAGATCGGCATCACTCATGATGCGTGACTGAACCAATCCGCCGGACATCATCTGGTCGAAAGAGATCACATAAAAATCACAGCCTGCCTGGTCCTGCTTCCAGATCCAGTCAAGCAGTGCTTCCCGGTCGCCGTATTGCGTCCCATTGCAATTCTTGGGCTGCCCATCCAGCACGGTTGCATAGAGATCTTCTTCAGGCAGCAGAAGATCAAAACCGGTGGCTTTGGCCGCCATGATCATTCTTTCTTTGTTGCAGGGTCTGTTATCCAGCGGAACATATGCGATTTTGCCGGGGTTCGAAGCGACGGCATGCGGTATGAGTCCGCAGTTTGATAAAAACAGACTTGCACAGAGCAGGTATCCGGTCAGAACCAGAAACTTACGCAGAGGATGGTTCATTTGCTTTTTCTCCTTGTTTGCTCTGCTGCCTTCTGCCGTTTTTGCCTGACCCAAGAAGTCACTCCCCTTTCCGGATTGTCAGGTCTCTGACATTAGAGAAAAAGGTTGTGACTTTATCAAGCGTTTGGCGGCAGTCAGACAAAAAATGGCAGTGAGCGATTCAAAAAGTGCGAATAGTCCAGCTATGGTTCGATTTTCTCTTTGCATTCTTCCAGATAATTGAGAACCACAGCGCGGATTTCCTGTAGAATTGCCAAATTTTCCAGGCGGGAGAAGCCGTCGGTCGTATCGCTGATCTGTTTGAGCACCCCGTCCACCGCGCCGCTTTGCAGCATGCTATCGGTAACAGCCAGGTCGGTCTCATCCTCATAGAGCAGATTTTGCTTGCAGAGCAGACTCAGGATGCCAACCAGACCATAGCCACCCCAATTGGATACCCCGCAGGAAAGCAAATGATCGGCTGCGAAAGCGGCGCAGATGATGTCGCCTTGCGGAACTTGGTTTTGAATCTGGACCGACACTTTACCCATGCCGACTTCATTGCCGCCGTCTCCGATGCAGCTGATCGGGATTTGCATTTCTCTGGCGCGCACGAAGAGAGGGTCGGTATCGGGACAGAAATCGGTGATATCAACGGCATGCATGGAATAGGCGCGGCCGTCAAAGGCACGGCCGCAGCGTTCCAGACCGATCAGATGCTGCGGCTGAAACGCTTCCAGACAGGTCAGTAATTCTTTGATATCATCCGAGCTGCGGTGAATATACAAATCCGCTTTTAACTGCAGCAGCGTGATTAAATTCCGCAGAATGGTTTCGCTGTAGGGATCGCTGACCAGGCAGACTTGTTTGCCCAAACGTTCCAAAGCGTTCGCCAGGCAAATACTTCCCAAAGGACCGTCGGTTTCACCGATACCGCAGTCTGGAATGCAAAACCCGGTGACGATCATCACTTTTTCGGCAGCCAGCAGTTGTTCTGCGGTATCGTAAAATTCATGCCAGTCGGAAGTTCCCTGTATCCCCCGTTCGGTTGTATAACGGGAACAGATCTCCGCGATTTTTTCCACCGCGTACCGCATAGTACTTCTACCTCTTATTCTTTCGTTTCAGATTGCTAAATCGGCGTTTTTTATGTCGGTGATAAACATATGTCCGGGAGCATGGGTGATCACCAAAGGCAGCTTGGCCTGCTCGATTACCGCCTGTGGCGTGACGCCGCAGGCCCAGAAGACAGGAATTTCACCCGCGCGGATTTCTACGGCATCGCCGTAATCCGGTTTACTTAAATCTGCGATACCGATGGCGGCGGGATCGCCTAAATGCAGCGGGGCGCCATGAACTCTGGGGAAGTGACCGGTGATTTCTACCGCTCTTTCGGCATTTTCCGGTGTCATCGGCCGCATGCTGACTACGGTCGGTCCGGCAAAGCAGCCGACCGGCCGGCAGGCGATGTTTGTTTTGTACATCGGAACATTGCAACCCATACTGATATGCCGGATTTCAATCCCGGCCTGCAGCAAAGCTTCTTCAAAAGAGAAACTGCAGCCGATCAAAAAGCCTACGAAGTCGTCCTGCCAGAGTTCGCGGATATTCAATAATTCAGCCGTCTTGACACCATAGCGGTAAACAAAATAACGGGGTAAGTCCGTTCTCAAATCGGCTTTGGCTACGCTCGTCACCAGAGGACTGCCGGTGGCTGTGATTTCCAGCACAGGGCAAGGCCTGGGATTCTGTTCGGTAAATTGCTGAAAATCCTGCGCATATCGCTGCGGCAAAATGACTAAGTTTGCCTGCGCATAGCCGCCGCACAGGCCGGCAGTAGGTGAGGTGATGATTTCCCGGCGGATTTTCTGACGAACCTCAGCCGGAGTGGGCTGTGAATTTTTGTTTTGCATCATAACGCTGCCTGCCTTTCAAAGCTAAGAAGTTTGCTGTCACCCGTCTGTTTAGACGGAACATTGCTTTATTATACGGTGTGCAGTAAGAAACGTCAAGGGAATCTCTCTTTGCAGAGCAATATTGTCCGGGAACGAGCCGGAGAGGCTTGACATTATTCAGTCCGCTTGCTATACTGAGACTAATTTGATCAATGCAGAGAAGAGCCATGAGAAAGAGGAGTAAGTGCATCGCCAAAGCGCAGAGAGAAGATGGCTGCTGTAAATCTTCCTGAGGCAGGTGCTGAAGTAGCTTTTGAGCTGCTGATCTGAAAAACGGGGCAACCCGCTCGTAAGATCTGCCGGGTTTTCCGCCGTTATCAGGAAAGAGGCGTTCGCTGCTGTCGGCAGCGAGCCTTCCAAGTGCGAAGCAGGCAGCTTCGAAATTAGGTGGTACCGCGGATCGGCGTTCTATTCGTCCTAAAAGATACAAGGTGATGGTATCTTTTAGGACGTTTTTCTTTTCGGCGGGCGGGCAGAGCATCCCGTACTTAGCCCAATCAGTGAGGAGGCTTTTTGAGATGATGGATCAGAAATACGATTTTAAAGTGATCGAACCACAGATGCAGAAATTCTGGCAGGAAGAAGCAATCTATACTTACGCCAAGGCAGATCGGCAGGCGCCGCTCTATTCCATCGATACGCCGCCGCCTACCGTGAGCGGCAGCCTGCATATCGGGCATATCTTTTCTTATACCCAGGCAGAGATGATTGCCCGCTTTCAGAGAATGCAGGGCAAACGGGTCTTTTACCCCTTTGGTTTTGACGACAATGGTCTGCCCACCGAACGGCTGGTGGAAAAAGAGGAGAACATTTATGCCAAGAATGTTTCCCGCAGCGAATTTATCAAAAAATGCACGGTCACCGCGCAGAAATACGAGGCTGAATTCAAACAGCTTTGGCAAAACATGGGTTTTTCCGTGGACTGGAGCCTGCAGTATACCACGATCAGTCCCCTGGTACAGCGCATTTCCCAGCGTTCTTTCCTGGATCTGGTGAGAAAAGAGAAAGCTTACCTGAAGGAATCACCGGTGCTCTGGTGTACGGAATGCCAGACTGCCATCGCACAGTCGGAGCTGGACAGTCAGGAAATCCCCTCCACGTTTAATTATCTGAATTTCATGGTGGACGGCGAAGCGCTGGTGGTCGCCACCACCCGACCGGAGCTGTTGGCTGCCTGCGTTTGCCTCTTTGTTCATCCCGAGGATGAACGCTATCAGAAGTACATTGGCAGGCAGGCTGTCGTTCCGCTCTATGATTATGCGATCCCGATTTATGCGGACGAAAAAGTCAGTCGAGACAAAGGTACCGGGGTGGTCATGTGCGCCACCTTTGGCGATACGACCGACAGCGAATGGTATCTGCAGTATCAGCTGCCCTACCGGAAAGTGATTCTGGCGGACGGCCGGATTGCGCCGGACGTAGCCTATATCGCCGGTTTGAAAGTCAACCCGGCGCGCAAAGAAATCATCCGCCTGCTTATGGAAAAAGGGCTGCTGCTCAAATCGGAAGAGATTCTGCATACGGTTGCCACCCATGAACGCTGCGGCAAGCCGATTGAGATTATCCCTTCCAAACAGTGGTATATTGAGGTGCTCAGCCAGAAAGAGCGCTTTCTCAAGGCTGCAGACGAAATCAACTGGTATCCCGAATCGATGAAATACCGCTATACTTCCTGGGTAGAAAATCTGAAATGGGATTGGTGCATTTCGCGTCAGCGTTATTTTGGCGTGCCGTTCCCGGTTTGGTACTGCAAAGAGTGCGGTCAGCCGGTCTTTGCCGGCGAGGAGATGCTGCCGGTCAATCCGCTCGAGACGCCCTATCAGGGTCAATGTGCCTGCGGCTGCCGGGAATTTGTGCCGGAAACCGCGGTATTCGACACCTGGCATACCTCTTCCACCACGCCGATGATCAATGCCCACTTTGGCGAAGCGGACAGTATCGCGGATGAACTGCTGCCGATGTCGATGCGGACACAGGCGCACGAAATTATCCGGACCTGGGCTTTCTACACCATTGTCAAGAGCCTGTATCATCTCGATCAGCTGCCCTGGAAAGATATTATGATCAGCGGTTTTGTGTTGGCCAAGAAAGGGGAGAAAATCAGTAAATCCAAAGGCAATGCGACCATGTCGCCGCCGGTGCTGATCGAGACTTATTCAGCCGATATTCTGCGCTATTGGACCGCCAATTCCCGTCTCGGTATGGATACCTTCTTCTCGACGGATGAATTGACCATTGCCCGCCGTTTTATCACCAAATTATGGAACGCAGCCAAATTTGCCATATCGCACCTCGGTGATATCGACCCCGGCTGCCAACCGGACTTGCTGCCGATTGACCGCTGGATGGTGGAACGGACCAACCAGACCATCCGGAACGTCACCGATTTGCTGAATCAATACGAAATCGGCTCGGCCAGGCACGAGATCGATGATCTCTTTTGGAAAGATTTTTGTGATTATTATCTGGAGATCGTCAAAGAACGGCTTTACCAGCCGGAAGTACATGGCGAAGAGCAGCGCAAATCGGCTCAATACGCGCTTTACTATGCGCTGCTCAATTTGCTGAAGCTTTATGCGCCTTATGTGCCGCATATTACAGAGTATATCTATCAGGAATTCTTCCGGCAGCATGAAAAAACGCTTTCTCTGCACAATACGCTCTGGCTGAAGCCGGAGCAGATCGATCAGAAAGTAATCACTTTCGGTGAAATGGTCAAGGATGAGGTTGCTCTGGTACGCAAAGGCAAATCGGAGAATCATCTGTCCTTGAAGACCGAAGTGGAATTGGTGCGGATCGAAACCACGCCTGAATTCTTTGACTGGTACGAACAGACCCTGAAGGATCTGCAGGCCTGCTGTAACGCCAAGGAGGTAAAGCTGATTGTGGTGGATCACCTGCAGGCGAAGACCCCGGCGGAGAATCCGCAGCAATAGACCGGCGCTGCGGCGCGCGCTCAGAACCTCTCAAGGAATATTATAGCAAAATAGCCTCAAAATGCAGAAATTCCTGTGTTTTAAGGCTGTTTTGCGCTTTGATCGTCAATTCTTGCCGGGTGTGCAGCGGCTGTGTCTGACGTGGGGGTTTCTTGCCGGGTGTGCGGCGGCATGCAAGTCGGATCAAGCGGCCGCATAGCCGGTGATGCGGCGCCCAGGAGCAAGGTTCGTGCTGCTGCTGCCCGCGCAGCCGCAAAACATTGCTTCGATTGGGCAGAATCGGAATTATATGCATATGAAGACTTAAATATACCTGAACACCTAAAAAAAATCGAAATGGTATTCTTTTATCTCGATTTACATCGTGGTATGCTGCCCGTTATTGAGGAGGATTCAGCGAAGGAAAGCACGAATTTCATGTCAGTTAGTGAATCTTTTCACCGGGTGAAGCGATTGCCGTCTGTCCTTTTGCAAAATCGCTTTTCCCGCTAGTAGGAGGAGGGAGTCTATGCGTCTTGAGGAACATCCGATACTGAATTTCTGCCGCGGCCCGGAAGTGACCATTACGTTCAACGGTCAGTCGCTGTTGGCGTATGAAGGAGAAACGGTTGCCGCCGCTCTGCATGCGGCAGGCGTCTATCATCTGAGCGACAGTCACAATCTGCACCGCCCGCGCGGCTTATTCTGTGCAATCGGGCAATGCTCGTCCTGCATGATGGTGGTTGACGGCAGACCCAATGTGAAGATCTGTATAACCAAGGTGCGTGACGGTATGACGGTGGCGAATCAGAAAGGGAAAGGAGACCTGGGATGGTACGAAAAGAAATAGTCATCGTAGGCGGTGGGCCGGCCGGTCTCTGTGCCGCGCTGCAGGCAGGCCGCCTGGGTGCCCAAGTGACTCTGCTCGAAGGAGACGATTTGTTGGGCGGCCAATTGGTCAAGCAGACCCATATGTTTTTCGGCTCACAAAAACAACATGCCGGAATCCGCGGCATTGATATCGCGGCGATGTTGCAGGAAGAGCTGCGCCGGCTGCCCAATGTAGAAATCAAAACCAATGCCATGGTCCTGGGGCGTTATGAAGACGGTTCGGTTACCATAGACGACAGGGATCAATTTAAAGTGATCCATCCCCAAAAAATGGTCATCGCTACCGGAGCCAGCGAAAAAATGCTTGCTTTTCCCAACAATGATCTGCCCGGTGTTTATGGCGCCGGAGCGCTGCAGACCCTGATGAATGTATATGGCGTCAAACCCGCGCGGCGGGTGCTGATGGTCGGAGCCGGTAATATCGGCTTAATTGTCAGCTATCAGTTACTGCAGGCCGGTGTGGAAGTCGCCGCTGTTTTGGATGCCAGCCCGCGTATCGGCGGCTATCTGGTGCACGCCGCAAAAATTCGGCGTACCGGTGTTCCTATTCTTGTGCGTCACTCCGTCCGGACAGCGTTGGGGAAAGAAAGCGTAACCGGTGCGGTGATTCAACAATTGGACGAGAAATGGCAGCCGATTGCCGGTACGGAACAAACCATTGACTGTGACGCCATTTGTTTGGCGGTTGGCCTGACTCCGTTTGCCGATCTGCTCTGGCAGTGCGGCTGCGAGATGAAATTCATCCCGGAGTTGGGCGGTCATACGGCGGTGCGCGGCAGGGATCTGCAGACCAGTGTGGAAGGCATCTATCTGGCCGGCGATGTGGCCGGTATCGAGGAGGCTTCTTCTGCTATGGTGGAAGGTTCTTTGGCCGGCCTGAACGCTGCCATCTCTCTGGGCTACGGCGATGAAACGGCGGAAAAACTGAGATATGAATTTGAAGTTCAACTCAATGATTTGCGTTCCGGTCCCGTGGCTGAAAAAATCCGCTCCGGCTTGAGCAAAGTATCGGCGAACTAGAAAGGAGGCAGACAAATGTTACAAGAGAACGGGATCCCGACCGCAGAGGATTTAGCGAAGGTTATGCCGCCGGCGGAACGTTTGGCGAAAGGTCCCTGCGCGATATTGGAATGTTTCCAAAAAATCCCCTGCAATCCTTGTGCGACCAGCTGCCCCCTTGGCGCGATCGAACGTGGCAATGATATCAACGAATTACCGGTCATTCATTGGGAAAAATGCAGCGGCTGCGCTGTCTGTGTGGCAAATTGCCCGGGATTGGCTATTTTTGTGATTGACCTCAGCCAGCCGGACCGGGCTGTGGTTAAATTGCCTTACGAATTTCTGCCTTTGCCGGCGGTGGATGAAGTAGTCACAGCGCTCGGACGCGACGGTGCAGCGCTCGGAGAAGCGAAGGTATTGCGTGTGCAGGACAGCAAAGCGCAGGACCGCACCCGTTTGGTCTGGCTGGAGGTTGAAAAACAACTGGCCATGCAAGTGCGCAATTTTCGCCGGAAGGAGGCGGTCAAATCATGAAAAATGTTCAACCCGATGATACCATTATCTGCCGCTGCGAAGATATTAGCCGTGCGGAAATCGATGCCTGGATCGAAAAAGGCATTACAACCATCGACGAGATCAAGCGTTTAAGCCGGGCAACCATGGGTCCCTGCCAGGGCAGAACCTGCCGTCAGCTGATCATGCAGGAGATCGCTGCCAAAACCGGTCAACCGGTCAGTGAAATGAAAATGCCTACATTCCGTCAGCCATTAAGGGGAATCACGCTTGGTGCCATAGCGGATATGCAGCTTGACGAGGAGGGACAGCCCCGTGAAGAATAAAGCGGAAGTGGTCATTATCGGCGGCGGAGTCAACGGCTGCGCCATTGCTTATCATCTGGCCAAAAATGGCTGTAAAGATGTTGTCGTCCTGGAAAGAAGTTATCTGGCTTCCGGCTCGACCGGCCGCTGCGGCGCCGGTGTGCGTCAGCAATGGGGTACCGAGATGAACTGCCGTCTATCCACCGGTTCCTGCCGCGATCTGGAAAATATGAATGAAGAACTGGAATATGACGGAGATATCGAATTTCATCAGGGCGGCTATCTGCTGGTTGCTTACACGGAGCATCAGGTAGAGCAGTTCCGGCAAAATGTCAAGCTGCAAAACAGTCTGGGTATCGCCTCTCAGTTTCTTACTCCCCGGGAAGCCAAACAGATTGTACCCCATCTGAACATTGAACCGCTGATGGCGGCGACCTTCTATCAAAAAGACGGTCATTGCAATCCTTTTCATGTCACGCAGGCCTTCGCGGATGCCGCCCGCCGTTTGGGTGTGGAAATCAATACTTTTACCACCGTAACCGGCATAAAAACGGAAAACGGAGCGGTCAAAGGTGTTACTACCGATCAGGGTGAAATTTCTACCAATATCGTGGTGGACGCCGCCGGCGGTTATGCCGACGAGATTGCGGAAATGGCCGGAGTGAAGATCCCCAGCTATTCCGAACGGCATCAAATTTTGGTTACGGAGCCGGTGGAAGCTTTCCAGAGCTGTATGGTGATGAGTTTCCATCATAACACTTATTGCCAGCAGTCTCCGCAGGGGTCTTTCATCATGGGTTTGGGTGATTTTAACGAGCCGCACAGTCACGATATCATGAGCAGCTGGGAATTTTTGAAAAACATGTCCGATAAGATCACCGCCATGCTGCCGCCGCTGCGCTACCTGCGGGTGGTGCGGCAATGGGCCGGACTCTATCATCTGACTCCCGATCGTACGCCGATCTTAGGCAGCACCAGTCAATTAAAGGGTTTTGAAATGGCGCTCGGGTTTTCCGGCCACGGCTTTATGATCGCCCCGATGACCGGCCGTCTGATGGCGGCTCATATTCTGGGACTTGACCATCCGGACCTGGATATTTTAAATACGCTGAATATTGATCGTTTTGCCAAAGGGAATTTATTCGTGGAACCTTCTGTGGTATAAAACAAAAAAATAGCAGTTTCACCGTTTGGAGTGAGACTGCTATTTTGATTTGCGGCTGCCGAACCGGCAATTCCGATCCTTAAGCTGCCGCATGTTTGTTCAGGAATTTTTTCGCTTTGGCGGCGACTTTTTTGCGGCTGTTTTCCTGATTGGCTTGGACAAACAGCAGAATTTCCTTTTGCATGGCAGAGTTTTGATAAATGGTCTCAAAACAATCCAGGATTTGTTCTTTGGCCAGATTGGTACATTCCGGCGAAGGCTCTCCCTTGAAGAGAAAGAGATGTTCGTCGACCTGCAGCAGTTTTGTGACCAGCTTTTTTTCGTACTCGGGGTAGCCGGCCAAAATCCGCGGAATCCCCGCAACCGCGCTGATATAGGTCACGACTGCGGAGGAGTCCAGCAAAGAGCAATAGCGGGCGCTGACGGCCGGCCATTTATGTTCCTGATCAATCCGAATCAGACCGGGCAAACTTTGAATGAATCCCCATTTAATAAAGGAATTCTCACTGTAAAGCAATTTCGCCATGCGGTCAAAATAAGGATAGAGCAAAAGCGGATCGCTGCCGCTGAGGGAGCGGATGACTTTTTCGCAAACGAATTTCAGACTCGTTTTGTCCGTATCAATCAGATCGAATAGTAATGGAAGCAAGGCGGGATCTTCTTTGACTTGAGCAACATAATAGTTGATTTCTTTCTTTCGCTTTAATTCGCTGATGTATGCTTCTTTGTCCATGCTGCAGCCCTCCTACTTTTAATTGATAAACCAATTATAGCATAGATTCCTTTCGGTAAACAGCGAATTGACAAATTTTCCTGCGCGATCAGTCGGAATAAGACTTATCAGGCAGGCCGAATTGTGCTAGAATAGCAATGTTAAGGTTTTGCGCGGCGAAATGCCGGAGCAAAATCAAATGAGCAAAGGAGTGATTTTTCGATGAGAAAGCAATATGTGGACAAACTGGTCGGGATGCTGAAAACAAGCGGCCTGGATGCCGTTCTGATTTGCCCTTCGGAAGAGCTGAAATTTCTGACCGGTTTTACACCCATGATGTGCGAACGGTTCCAGGCAATGTTTCTCAAAAAAGACGGCACGCTGTTTTATCTTTGCAATCTGCTTTATGGAGATCAGATGCGTAAAATGCTGAACAATGAGATACCGGTCTACACCTGGTTTGACGGCGACGGTATGACGGCCGCTATCAAACCGATCCTGGCAGAGCAAGGCCTGCTTGGCTGCAGCGTTGGCGTGAACTCTTCGGCACAGGCTTTTAATATCCTGGAGATTGCCGATCATATGGAGATCACCTTTAAAAACGCCAAACCGCTCCTGGAAGAATTGCGCATCCGGAAAACAGCGGCCGAGCAGCAGAGTTTGCGCCGCGCTGCGGCGATTGCCGATGCCGCCTATGAACCGGTGACTCATTTTATCAAACCCGGTCAAAAAGAAGCGGAGATCCGCGACTTCTTGTTCCGCGCAATGCAAAAAAACGGCGGGACAAAGCCGTGGGCGATTGTGGCTTCCGGACCCAATTCCAGCTTTCCGCATTACAGTGAATTTGAGCGGACCATCGAAAAAGGCGATGCGATCGTGCTGGATTATGGCTGCGAATTTCAGGAGATGCAGTCTGACATGTCGCGGACGGTTTTTGTTGGCAGCGTCAGTGAGGAACAGCGTACTATTTACGATTTAGTCGACCGGGCGCAACTGGCAGCCCAAACCGCCGCGGTGGAAGGCGCCTGGATCCCGGATGTGGATCAGGCAGCCAGAACCGTGCTCGATGAACAGGGCTACGCCAAGACGCTGATCAATCGGGTCGGTCATGGGATTGGTTACATGATGCATGAAGCACCCGATCTTAAACAGTGCAACCCGCGCCGTCTGGAACGCGGCATGGCCTTCTCAATAGAACCGGGTGCTTATTTTCCCAATCGCTACGGCATACGGATTGAAAACATCGTGCTGATCAATGACAAAGGGGAGACGGAAATTTTGAATCAGGCCCGCCGTGATTTGATTGTCACAGAAGGCTAGCCGCAAGATCGCCGGGGGTTTTCGTTTGCTGCAAAAGAGAGAATGGATGTTCCTGACAGGAGAGAAGAAGATAAACCGGACGGAGGCAAGACCATGGACATGGAGCGGGAAGCCAGGCAAAAATTGACACAGTTGCAGCTTTGCTTTGCGGATAAACCGATTCTGATCGGCGGCAGTGCCATGCAATATTATGGACTGCGCCAGAAAGGCAAGGATACCGATCTGGTGATTACGGACCGGGATTATCAAAGCCTGGCAGCGCGTTTTCCCGATCAGCGCAAGGATCTCTGGGGTGATTTGGGTTTTGTGATCGGTGAATTTGAAATCTGGCGCAGTATCGCTCTGTTCGATTACGATTTTTACCGGCAAGGCGCGGTCGAATGGACGGATTTTTATTTGCTTTCTTTGGAGAAACTGCTCTTCACCCGCGTGATGGCGATGCATGTGGCGAAATATGCCAATGACCTGCAGCTGATCCTGCAGTATTATTATCACAATCTGCAAAATAGAGATTATCAGAGAGCAGCGGTTCCCAATTACGATTTGTATGAAAAGATCCCGAGAGGGGAGGTTCTCGGCGGACGATATGAAGAAGCGAGAGCCAACCTGCAGCAGAAAACTGACCTGCCGAAAGTGCAATCATAAAAATAAGCAGTACGGCTCCGGGAATAATCGGAGCGCAAACAAGGCTGTCCCGGTTTCATCCGAGGCGGCCTTTTGATATCCGGCAGGAATTCCTGCCGATTCAATTTTCCTTGCGGTTTCTGGGCAGCAAAATGGTGAATTGGCTGCCAACCCCCGCTTCACTGCGGACGGATAAGCTGCCGTGCTGCGCTTCCACCAAAGACCTGGCGATGGTCAGTCCAATGCCGGAACCACCGGTGACTCTGCTGCGCGATTGATCCGCCCGGTAAAACCGTTCAAATATAAAAGGCAGATCTGCCGGACTGATGCCAATGCCGGTGTCTGTCACTGTTATTTGTACCTGGTCTGCATCACTCGCAGTGGAAATCGTTACGCTTCCCCCGGTGGGAGTATATTTCAGCGCGTTCGAGAGCAGGTTGGTGAGTACCTGAGCAAGCAGATCTTTGTCGGCAAACAAGTCTTGTTCTTCTGTTTTGCACGAGAGCGTGACGTTTTTTTTGCGGAATTCATTCTCGAAGTTCAGGACGAGACCTTTCATGAAATCGGCGAGAGGGAAGCTGACTGGATGCAGGATCAGGTTCTCGCTTTCATAAATCGCTAAATTGCCCAAATCGTTGACGATTTTTGCCATTCTGAGTGTTTCTTCATGACAACTGATCAGCCGCTTGCGATCCGCTTGCCAGATTCCGTCGATCATGGCTTCGAGGTGACTCTGCAGATTGGCAATCGGCGTCCTGAGTTCATGCGCTACATCGGCAGTCAGTCGTTTGCGTAGAATTTCCTGTTTCCCGAGCGTATCCGCCAGTGTGTTGATCGACTTTTCTAAATTAATGATTTCCCGCATATCTGATTTTTCTGTGATGCGGTCCTGATAATTGCCCTTGGCGATTTCTTCGGCGCTGTTGATCACACGGGCGATCGGTACCGAGAGACGTTTGGCCAGATAGGTCCCCGCTAAGAGCGAAAGCAAGCCCGCCAGGGCTGTCCCTAAAATCAGGATGCGATTCAGTGTGTTAAGAAAGTTGATATCATTGTCGGTATAAAAGTAAGGTCCATAATAACCGAGGGTTACTGTCCCTGCCGGCTGACCCTGAACTGTCAGCGGATATGCTTTTTCCGTATAGCCGCCACGAAAAGCGGCATTCTGTCTTTTCATCTTGGCGGCCATACCCTGCATAATTTCTGCGCAGAAATCACGGTTTTGCGTCATGGCGTCCCATAAAACCGTTCCGTCCCTGTCGCGAATTTGCAGCAGCAAACCATTGTTCAGGGCGCTGACCCCCAGAATTTCCAAACCCGTCAGATTCCATTGGTTGCCCCAGTCGCGATAGCGAGTTTCCAATGTGGTGATGATTTGCTCATTGCTATCATTCAGGTTGTTCATCACGTAATTTTTAAACTGCCTCTGCAGTGTAATATTGGCGAAAAGACCGATCAGCAGAGAAAAAAGCAAAGTGATGAGCAGAAAAGCTGTCGTCAGTTTGAAGCGAAGCGTATACTTCATTCTATTCGCCTCCAAACTTATAGCCTATGCCATGCACCGTCAGAATATAGCGCGGGTTTTTACTGTCGTCGCCTAGCTTTTGCCGGATATTTTTAATATGCGTATCGATGATGCGGTCATAACCTGCAAAGTCGTCACCCAGAGCAAAGCGGATCAATTCTTCCCGGGTAAACGTTTTTGTCGGATATTTAGCCATGATCATCAAGATTTGATATTCATTCGGTGTCAGACTAAGCTGTCGGCCATTTCTTCGTACCTCATGGCGCAGACCGTCAATGATTAATTCCCCGTCATTGAAAGAGAATTCATTTGCCAGCGGAATGGCTTCGGCAGTGACTCTGCGCAGCACAGCCTCGACCCGGGCAACCAATTGTTTGGGGCTGAACGGCTTGATCATATAATCATCCGCTCCCATGGCCAGCCCGTTGATGATTTCCGCATCCTCCACTTTGGCTGTCAGCATGATGATAGGCGTTCTCGATTTTTTCCGGATTGCCTTGCAAATTTCCTCACCGGAGATATCGGGCAGCATCAGGTCGAGAATCAGCATTGCCGGTGCGTTTTTCTCAAAGAGATCCATCGCCTGTCTGCCGGTGTTGGTGCAGATCACCCGGTAACCTGCATTCTCCAAATAGGATTTTACCACTTCGGTGATTTTAACTTCATCGTCCACCAGAAGAATGGTCGGTTTTGCTGGCATTGGCTTTTACCCCCTTCAATTTGAACTCCGGCGATTGATCCCAGACTGATGTTTGCCGGTTCAGCTGCTGATTCCGCTTACCTTAAACTGTGCGGCTATCTGCAGCAAAATTGATTCTCATTATAACATTTGCAGCAGTCGATTCATAGTCGAAACACAAAAACTGCTGCAGTAAGCGGACCGAACGTTGAGATTGGCAGAACAGAATTGCCCCAAAAGCAATCACCCGATTTTTATTTTACACAGAAGAAGTGAAGAAAAAGTGAAGAAACGGAGCGCATCAGCAATCGGGGGCCAATAAAAAACGGCAATGATTGGTTCGGTAATTTTCAGCAATAACGAGGCGCAGCCGATTGACTGCGCCTCGTCGGGGTGAGAGGGCAGCCCGTCCGATTCTTCTTTCACTTTTGGCAGGCACAGCGGGTCACCTATCATTCCGGATGCGTTTATTTGAAGGGTTCCGTTGAACGATGCCGATGGAGCTCCGGCGGCAAAATCAGGCAGTTGCCGCTTCCGGTCTCTGCGCGGCTGCGCCAGCCGGTGAAAGTTTCAATAGCACAGACCAAGTGATACCTGAAAACGCCCAATCATTCAGCTTGCATCATTATTTTTTTGTGTTATCATTATCTGCGAAAAACGCTTTTTTGAGACAAAACAGGCGGATTGTGCTATAATAAAAAACAAAAGTGAAAAGAAGGCAGAAGGTGACAGCCATGGCGGAGAAGAAGCCGAAAGACCATCAACTCAATCGAAGACGAATATACCGCTATCTGGTGCCTTTGCTGGTACTCGGTTTAGCCGTACATATCCTGCTGCCCAGTCTGGCAACCCTGGAAAGCTCCTTGCAGGTTTTATTGTCGATGCCATTCTGGTTGGTCGGCCTGGCGATTTTGGCGGAAGTCAGCAGCTATTTGGGCAGCGGCTATTTATTGAAAGCGATCATCAATTTGGGAAAATCTAACTTCACGGTTTTCCGGGGCGCCTTGATTACGCTTGCTTCCGCCAGCCTCGGTCTGATCGGAGGTTGGGTAACCGGTATGGCGACGACTTATTACTGGGTATCGAAAAACGAAGAACCATCGGATGCCTCCAAACTGACCGGCTTTTTGCCGGCACTGCTGAATAATTTGATTTTATTACTATTGGCAGAAATCAGCTTTCTCTATCTGCTGTTGCTGCATCAGATCACGGATTTTCAGAAATTTCTCGCTATTTTGATTTTTGTTGTTTTAGCCGGCGGTACTGTTGTTCTGGTATTTGGTTTTCAGGTTCGCGGCAGAATTAAACAGCTGGTTTTACGGGCCATCGGATTTTTCCTTCGCCTGATCAAACGGCCGGCCAGGCTGGAAGGGATCAGCAACACACTGGACGAGCTCTTCAACGGCATGCTGCTGCTGCAAAAAAAAGGCTGGGTCAAGCCGGTCGCCGGATCCTGTCTGATGGTTGGTTTTGATATGCTTTCACTTTATTTCTGCTTTATTGCCGCGGGTCATCCGATTAATCCGATTCTCTTGATCACGGGTTACAGCATGGCGCTGTTGCTGCGCAATGTGGCCTTCTTTGTCCCGGGCGGGGTTGGTGTTGTGGAGGGCATCATGGTCAAAATGTATACCTCTTTGGGCGTCGCTATGGAGATCAGCGTCGTGGCGACTTTGAGTTATCGCCTGATTTCTTTTTGGATCCCGATCCTGCTTGGTTTTGCGGCCAATGTTTCTTTGGGAAGAGTGGCAGCAAAGCAGAATCAAAAAAAATAAGCAGTTTTCTTTTCGATATAAACGCTCTCTTTCGGGCGGTGCAGTGACTTTTCACTGCCCGTTCTTTCGGGAGCGTTGTTTTTTTTCCATGTTTTCGCCATATTTTGAACACAATTTCCTATTAAAATACAAACAAGCTTGGAAAACAAAATACCAAATGAAAATCTGGAGGTAGACAGCATGACGCATGTGACAACAAATCCCCCGAACCGGAAACCGAGAAAATCTCAAATCAGAAGCTGGATACAAGGTTTCTTTTTGCTGTTGGTTTTCGCAATCAGCTTAAAGAAATACCTGACGGAATTAGGTTTCAATCTGGCTTTTCTGCCGAACGCTTCTCTGCATGCCATCTGTCCCTTTGGCGGTGTGGTATCGCTTTATCAGTTTTTCACCGTAGGCACTTTTGTGCAAAAAATTCACGAATCTTCTTTTGTCTTGATGCTGGCTGGCCTGGCGCTTGCCGTATTGGCAGGCCCGGTCATCTGCGGTTGGGTTTGCCCCTTCGGCACGGTTCAGGAGCTGATCGGCAAGCTTGGCAGGAAACTGAACGGCAAACGGTATAACCATTTTATTCCCGCCAAAATTGACAAAGTGCTGCGCTATCTCCGCTATCTGGTGCTGGCGACTGTTGTTTATCAGACAGCCGTGACAGGGAAATTGATTTATCAGGGAATCGACCCTTACTACGCGCTTTTCAATCTCTGGACCGATGAATTGGCTCCAGCAGCCCTGTCCCTTCTAGCTATCACAGTCATCGCCTCTTTGTTTGTGGAACGTCCGTGGTGCAAATATGCCTGCCCCTACGGCGCCTTGCTTGGTTTAACAAATTTCATCCGTATTTTCAAGATCAAACGCAATCGCGAGACCTGTATTCAATGCGGCGCCTGTGACAGAGCCTGCCCGATGAACATCACCGTCAGCGCTAGCGATACGGTGAGCAATCATCAATGCATTTCCTGCTTAAAATGCACATCGGAACAGGCCTGCCCGATTGCCAAGACCGTGGCATTGCAAATCGGAAAGGGGGAAAGGGCATGAAACTAAGATCCGCTGTTTTAGGAATGGTGATTCTCTTAGTGATTTTTGGATCGGTGTCCCTGGCGGACGCGCTGGGCTGCTGGCAGACGGAGAATTCCGGCCAGCCTGCCAAATTCGCATCCGGCGCCTATGCGGGAGAATTTAATCCGGCTGACATTCGCGGCTCTTATACTTTTGCTGACATTGAGCAATCGTTTCAGGTCGATACGCGCATTTTGGCTCAGGCGTTTGGGCTATCGGCAGCGAATGCGGAAGATTTTCAGCTGAAATCTCTGGAAACGCTCTACGCATCACAGGCGGCAGCCGGCACGGAAATAGGCACCAACTCCGTTAAATATTTCGTTTCACTTTATACGGGGTTGCCCTTTGAATTGACCGAGACGGTTTATTTGCCGCAGCCGGCTGTGGCAATCCTGACTGCCTCAGGTAAGTTATCGGCAGAAGCAGCAGCCGGACTGGTGGCAATTACGGTGGAGCTGAGCAACGATGGGAGCACGCTTTCTGCCGTTGACGGCAGCATACAAAAAGAGACGGTCAACGCAGCCGGCGTGGTGATCAAAGGCTCGACAACATTCCGGGAAGTGCTGGATGCCGGAGTCAACCAAAAAGAAGTGGAAACGGTGATCGGAAAAGCCTTACCCAATCCGCTGATCGTCATCAAAACCTACTGCACGGAAGAGCAGCTGGATTTTGAAGCAGTCAAGACTGCGCTGCAGGCGTTGCTGGACGCCAAATAAGCGGCAGCCGAAAAAAAGTTTAATTAAAATAATCTACCAAAAATTATGGTATAGGTGCAATTGTGACCCCCAAGGTCTCGAATAGGTTCTTAAGTTTGCCGGTCATGTTATAGATCCTCCAGCAACCGTTAGTTTGAGCTTGTATAACACTTGAAGCACAAAACAAGACATCTTTGACACTATACGATTTAAGCAGATCTTTTTCTGACAGCAAATTATTAATCCG
>JAJFTT010000024.1 GCA_021372785.1 Negativicutes bacterium
CCGCTGCCTTGTTGCTTAACGGTTGTTAGCTCCCATCTCGCTTTTTGTTCTGCAAAAAGCTTGTTTGCTGTACTCTTTTTCTCTGTATTACTTTTCTTATTCTTTTCTCTAAAATCCCTTGACAATTCTTAGCTGGACTTATGTTTCATTACCATGCGTCTTTCATCAGAAGAGGGATGGGCTGCGCAAGAAATTGCAGGGTGACAAATACCGTGCTAGCTATGCCTATCACTAAATACCGCCCCATATCCCGATAAAGTGTTCGCATCAGCAAAATTCGAGAGGCTTCCAGGCCTAATTTTTGAGAAACAATCGGTAGAATAATTACGATAACCAGAAAACCAACGACGAAACTTACCAGTGTTTGCAGTATGGCTGGTAATAACAACCAGGGCTTTTTTACACCAATTGCACGCAGCACGCCAATTTGATATGCACCATCGCGCTGACTGAGATAAAACAAAACTCCTAAGGAGGTTGCCGTGATTGCTAAAATCAAGCCACGCAGGCTGATTACAAGAGAATCGGACATGGTTAGGCTTTGCTGCACAGTTTCATATCCAGAAGCATCCACTTGTATCATTGCATTTGGATATTTCAAAGTGATATGATTAATCACCTGATTTATGGCTGTTTTGCCATCGAGTTGAATTAGCATGGATTGAGCAGTTTGTTCTGGCAGCAACAACCGAGCGATCCCGGTTTCGGTGAGAAGCGGCACTCTGACAACATTCGCTTTGCTGCTCAATATTCCACTGATCATGTAATCCTTCGCTTCACTTGCTGACTGAGTGGCCAGTAAACTGAACGTTATCTCCCAGTTCCAATTGTAATGCCAGAGCCATATCTCCAGAAATTAGTATTTCCATCTCGTTCTCAGGTAAGTGACCGGAATCCATTTCCACCACGCTTTTGCTTCCTTCTTTTGGCAAAGCGATCAATTTCTGAATTTGAGCATAAAAATATACTTCCGTCTCGGTTATTGTCTCAGAATAATAGATACCATTGATCGATGATACTACTCTTTGCTGTTCGGGCTGAAGGCCACTTACCGTTAAATCAAAAGGCCAATCCGAACGCTGAATTTGAACTGCAGCATTTGTCATTTCGTCCAGCGCCGTTCTCAATAAAACATAACTGCTTAACGAACCAATGACAGCTAAAATCATGATTGCCATTTGCACCCGATTACGTAAAATGCTCCATTGCAGCAGTTTTCCGGATAATGCGATCATCGTTTTGTCTTCCGTAGTACATGCTGCTCCTGTAAGCGACCATCTCGGAGATGCAGCACGCGATCTGCCAAATTGACAAGTTCTGTGTTGTGCGTGACCATCAGACAAGTAGATTGATTTTCTCTTACCAGTTCCTGCAGTAACTGCATAATCTCCTGACTCGTAACTGTATCCAGATTACCGGTGGGTTCGTCGGCAAAGACGATTTTTGGCTGTGCCACCAAAGCGCGCGCTACCGTTACGCGCTGTTGCTCGCCGCCGGATAATTGCCCCGGCCGATGATTTGCCCGTTCAGCCAAGCCAACACCACTTAACATCGCCAATGCTTTTTCTTTACGCATCGAAAGTGACTTCGGATTTTGGATTTACATTGTCAACTCATTCCTGTCTCTTTATTACTAGACTCCATTGAGCTATTACTTGAGCCACCCCACCCGGCAACATTTCTTGCATATAGTAAAGAATGATATGAAGCAAAAACACATTCGGATTTGTTACCGAAATCTATTGACAATAAATAAAGTGCGTTATATGATATCGTCATATGATATCATATAACGATATCGTCTAGAAGGAGGCGCCTTACTTGCCGAAAAAAGCGATGGAAGTCCTGACAGAATCCATGTTTTATGTACTCATGTCTTTCAGACAGGGACCGATGTGTGGCATAGACATTGCAGATTATATCGAAAAGCGAACCAACGGACGACTGCAAATTGGGCCTGCGACGCTCTATACAATCCTTTCTAAATTCGAGAAAGAAAAGTATATTCGTGAAACTGAAGTGGAGGGGCGTAAACGCACCTATCGCATAACCGAGAAGGGCTCTCACGCATATGATGCAGAACTGGAACGGCTTCGGTTATGCATCTCGGATGCTGTAGATGCCGCCTAAGGAGGTAAGAATATGATTGAAAAAAGCAAAGAAGATCGTCATGTTTATATACTGCCGCCTTGCCCGTCCTACGATGTTGAAGGTATGGAAAGCTGGCTGACCGATATGGCTAAAGATGGATTGATTCTGACCAAAGATGGGGTTTTTGCCGGGATTGCAGCTTTTAAGCAAAGCCAGCCGCAATACTTAAAATACCGGTTGGAAGCGGCTCAAAAGAGTACCAGTATGTGGGCTGATGACGGCGGCGAACCAGACCAGGAAGCTGTCGAATTGAGTGATAAATATGGCTGGCAGTATATCGCAAAGCGGGGAAGTTTTTATATTTATCGTTCCTCTGAACCTGGAGCAAGAGAATTGAATACAGATCCAGAGGTTCAGGCCATTGCGCTCAACATGGTTCGCAAGCGTCAATACGACGCGGTATTTCGTGCCCTTCTATGGCTAATTCTCTACCCAATCCTACAGATTCGCGGAGATTTGCTAATCACGATGATTCACGTCCAGACCTGGTTTTTCCTGTTGGGAGCTTTTCTTCTGCTTTGGCTGTTTGCTGATTCATTAGCAGAAGTAATCCAGCTTGGGAAGCTGCGAAAAAAGCTGCAGAATAGCGGAACATTGGATCACGCCAAAGACTGGAAAAAGCGCATGGTTTGGCATCATACTAAGAATGCGTTGCAGATTGTGCTGATTATGGTGTGGCTATGTATCTTACTTCACAATTGGAGTGCTTCCGTTCTGGATGAAGATAAGACACAGCTTGTAGATTATCATGAGGATCCTCCCTTTGCAACGCTGGCTGATTTTGCTGGTGACGGTGAATACAGCTACCGCATGATTGCCTCTGGTCATGGTTTTAACACAGTCCGTGAATGGGCAGACTGGCTATCGCCTTATAACATCGATTGGTCAGAAAATGCCGAGATCAAACGAGCAGACGGATCTATACTTGAAGGAGGACTGTATGTGGATTACCACGAAGCTGTAAATTCTTGGATAGCAGAAAAATTGGCGCTGGAATATTACCATCAGGATAAGCAACGCAAATTTAAGCAGTTTGATACGCCGGCACTTGATGTAGATTATGCTGTCGCTTATATGAACGCTACAGGCTTTCCTACCATTGTGATTCAGGAAGGTAATGTTGTTGTTCATGCGACATTTAATCAAACTTCCCCCGGCTACATAATGGAAATTGATGAATGGGCTGAAATTATGGCTTATAGCATTAGTAAGTAAAAAAAGTAAAACAGCAAAGAGAAACTATTTTTTTCTGATATGCTCCCGTATCCTGCTTCATTTTCTTCAAGCCAGTCTATTTGCCATTCTTTTTATTTCTGCTACCCTCATACCGTTGATTAGTATATTAAGTAAATTTGAAACATTATGTAGCGTAGGGTTTTCGAGGAAATTTTCCAGAGAGCCAATAAGCTTATTAATTCATATAGATAATTAGTGAAGCCGGTGAGAAGTTACTCTACTTACCTTATTTGAATTTCATATGCACATAAAAAGACAGCCAGCAGAAATAATCCCCGCTGGCTATCTTTATTATTTCATATTACTTACTCCCACTCAATCGTGGCCGGAGGTTTTGAAGTGATATCATAAACAACGCGGTTGATTTCCGGCATTTCGTTGATAATACAGCCGGAGATTTTCTCCAACACATCATAAGGGATGCGCGCCCAGTCGGCGGTCATACCGTCCACACTGGTGACCGCGCGCACTACAATTGTTTGGCTGTAGGTGCGTTCGTCACCCATCACACCCACCGATTGGATATTCGGCAGCACCGTAAAGCATTGCCAGATCACACGATCAAGACCGGCATTGGTCAGTTCGCGGCGCATGATATAATCACTTTCACGCAGGATGCGCAGCTTTTCCGGAGAGAGCGCTCCCAGGCAGCGAATCGCCAAACCCGGTCCCGGGAAGGGCTGCCGATAAACCACTTTTTCCGGCAGACCAAGTTCTAAGCCCAGTTCACGGACTTCATCTTTGAATAACTCTCTGAGCGGCTCAATCAACTGGAATTTCATATCTTCCGGCAAACCGCCAACGTTATGGTGCGATTTGATGGTGGCGGCTGTTGCGGTTCCGCTTTCCACCACATCGGGATAAAGAGTTCCCTGCACCAAATAATCGATTTCGCCCAGTTTATTCGCTTCTTCTTCAAAGACGCGGATAAATTCAGTGCCGATGATTTTTCGCTTTTTCTCCGGATCGGATACTCCCTCTAGCTGATTCAAGAAACGCTCGGAAGCATCGACTGCCACCATTTTAATTTTCAGTTCGTCCCGGAATAATTGAATTACCTGAGCGCCTTCGTCTTTGCGCAGCATACCGTGATCGACAAAAACACAGGTAAGATTTTCCCCAATGGCACGATTGACCAAAGCCGCCGCTACAGAAGAATCAACGCCGCCGGACAAAGCGCAGAGCACCTTGCTGCCGCCAACTTTGGCTTTGATCCGCTCTACTTCTTCTTTGAGGAAATCGGCCATCGACCAATCGCCTTTTAGGCCGCAGATCTGAAAGAGGAAATTTTTTAAAATCGCCATGCCGTGTTCAGTGTGCGTCACTTCCGGGTGAAACTGCACACCATACAGCTTTTTCTCCGGCAACGCCATTGCCGCTACGGGAGAGTTCGGCGATTGCGCCAATACCTGCCACCCTTGCGGTACTTCTTCAATGTAAACGCCATGGCTCATCCAGCAGCTGCTGCTTTCCGTGACATTCTGCCATAGCGGTGAAGCTGCAGATTTTAGCTGCAGCGTCGTTTTGCCGTATTCTTTTTTTTCGGCCCGGCTGACCCGGCCGCCCAAAAGATACGCCATCAGCTGCATGCCATAACAAATGCCGAGAACAGGAATTCCCAGCGAAAACAAGACAGGATCGATCATCGGCGCCTGATCCGTATAGACTGTGGCAGGACCGCCGGAAAGTATAATTGCCTGGGGATCCAGGGCTTTCAGTACATCTATGTTGATATTATAAGGTTTGATTTCGCAAAAAACATGGCATTCCCGAATGCGCCTGGCAATTAACTGCACATATTGACCGCCAAAATCAAGAATAATGACGCGTTGATGTTTCATTGGTATCGGCCTTCCCTCTCTTTTTCTATGCAGCAATTATAACATATCCGAACATTGCTTGGCAAGTGCGTCTTGATTGTTCGCCAAAATCATTTTCTGGGAGAATTGCATTTTCCGCAAACAAAAACACCTTTCCGGCTCCGTGAAAGAGCAGGAAAGGTGTGGATTCATTTTAACAGCAACCTGCTTTTGGCAGAGTCTGTTTACATCATCGGCATACCGCCGCCCATGCCGCCGTCCATGCCAGCCGGCATCGGAGCGGATTTCGGTTCGGGTTTGTCGGCAACCAACGCTTCGGTTGTCAGAACCATGGCCGCCACAGACGCTGCATTTTGCAAAGCAGAGCGTGCCACTTTGGCAGGATCAACAATACCGGCAGCGATCATATCGACATACTTTTCATTCAGAGCGTCAAAACCAATGCCTTTTTCTTTGGTTTTCACTTTTTCTACCACGACGGAACCTTCAAAACCGGCATTTTGAGCAATTTGGCGAACCGGTTCTTCCAGAGCACGGGCAACAATCGCGATGCCAACTTTTTCGTCCGCATTGGCAGGTTTTAAGTTCTTCAATCCAACCAGAGCGTTGATGAAGGCAGTGCCGCCGCCGGCTACGATTCCTTCTTCCACAGCAGCGCGGGTAGCAGACAAAGCGTCTTCAATACGGAGTTTGCGTTCTTTCATTTCCACTTCGGTTGCGGCACCGACTTTGATCACGGCTACGCCGCCGGCCAATTTAGCCAGGCGTTCCTGCAATTTCTCGCGATCAAAATCAGAAGTGGTATCTTCAATTTGCTTACGGATCTGAGAAACACGTTTGGCAATGGCTTCTTTGTTGCCGGCGCCGTCGACAATCACCGTGTTTTCTTTGCCGACACGGATCTGGCGGGCATGTCCGAGTTGTTCTACTTCAGTCGTCTTCAGATCAAGACCGACTTCTTCGGAGATGACCTCGCCGCCGGTGAGGATAGCGATATCTTCCAGCATCGCTTTTCTTCTGTCACCAAAACCGGGAGCTTTGACGGCAACACAGTTCAGGGTGCCGCGCAGTTTGTTGACAACCAGGGTTGCCATGGCTTCGCCTTCCACGTCTTCCGCTAAAATAACCAGCGGGCGGCCGCGTTGAACTACTTTTTCCAAAACCGGCAGGATTTCCTGGATATTGGAAATCTTTTTATCGGTAATCAGCAGGAAGGGTTCATCCAGAATTGCTTCCATTTTATCGGTATCGGTTACCATATAAGCGGAAACATAACCGCGGTCGAACTGCATGCCTTCCACAACTTCCAATTCAGTCAGCATGGATTTGGATTCTTCAACGGTGATCACACCTTCTCTGCCTACTTTATCCATCGCTTCGGAGATCAGTTTGCCGACGGTTTCATCGTTCGCAGAAATGGAGGCAACCTGGGCAATCGATTCGCTGCTTTCCACGGGTTTGGCCATTTTGCGGATTTCTTCCACGGCAGCTTCCACTGCTTTTTCAATTCCGCGGCGAATCACCATCGGATTGGCGCCGGCAGTTACATTCTTTAAGCCTTCGCGCACCATGGCTTGCGCCAAAAGGGTGGCTGTGGTGGTTCCGTCACCGGCAACATCGTTGGTCTTGGTTGCTACTTCTTTCACAAGCTGAGCGCCCATGTTCTCAAAGGCATCTTCCAGTTCAATTTCGCGGGCAATGGTAACGCCGTCGTTGGTGATTTGCGGAGCGCCGAATTTCTTATCCAGCACAACATTGCGGCCCTTGGGTCCTAAGGTGATGATAACGGTGTTCGCCAATTGATTGATGCCGCGCTCTAAAGCGTGACGAGCTTCCTCATTATAAATAATCTGTTTTGCCATTGGTTTCACTCCTATTCTCTTACTTAATTCTTTTATTTAATGATGGCCAGAATATCCTTTTCACTTAAAATCAAATAATCCTCGCCGCTGTTTTTTACTTCGCTGCCGGCATATTTGGAATAGATCACGCGATCACCTACACTGACTTCCAGGGCAACTTTTTGCCCGTTGTCCAGGATCTTACCGCTGCCGACAGCGACAACTTCACCTTCCTGCGGCTTTTCTTTGGCATTACCCGGTAATACAATCCCGCTCGCCAATTTTTCTTCCTGAGGTAAAACTTTAATCACAACACGATCTCCTAATGGTTTTAAGTTCATCTGGACTTCCTCCTTCAATTTGATCATTGTTAGCACTCTCAGCTGTTGAGTGCTAACTTCTGTTCCTATGATAATCATCTTCCGGTTCTTAGGCAACTGCGACTACAAGCTTTATTTAACCATATTTGGTAATCAGCAGAGATAATTACGTTTTTTTGAATTTCAGTCTCTTGTTTCTTCCCGTTTAAACCTGTTCTCTCCCGTTTACACCAAAAAAGCTATAAAATGCAGAATCCGTTAGCAAATAATCAATCGTTTGGTCATGCGGTTTTGGCTGCAATTTTTCTACAATCTGAAAATCATAGGCTATCGCCACCCGCGGGGCATTCGCCCGGCAGCGTAAGAGAAATCGATCGTAAAAGCCGGCGCCATATCCCATGCGATTACCCGTCCGATCAAAGACAGAACCCGGGATCAAAATGAAATCAAGCGCTGTTGGCTCGACCTTCGTTGCCGGGCAGTCCGGCGGCTCCAGAATACCGTAATTGCTGTTCACAAGATCTGCCCAGGATTTGATTCTATGTGCTTCCAGGCGGCGATCTTCAGGATGACAGCGAGGCACCGCAACCAGCTTGCCGCTCGACCAAGCCAGTTCAATCAACGCCCGGGTATCGATTTCACTGCGAAAAGAAACAAACAGCATCACGTCTTTAGCCTGCTGCCATTGCGGCAGGGCTGCCAAACGCTGTGCCACAGCGGCGGCGGCGGCAGCTCTCGTTTCATTCGACAGGCTGTCACGCAGGCTTAAAATGCGGCTGCGCAGTTCCTTGTCCTCCATTACAGCACCTTCTTCTTTTCTTGCACAGCCGCTATCGCTTCACCCAGCTGTAAATCCGGATAAGCATTCAAATAGTAATCGGCTGTTTCTCCGCGCAGGTATTTGTAATAACCAGCGGCAGCAATCATAGCACCGTTATCCGTGCAGAGCGTCAAAGACGGAACCGAGAAAGAAATTTGGTAAAGATCGGCAATTTCATGCATGGCTTTGCGCAGCGCTTGGTTGGCCGCTACGCCGCCGGCCAGCATAAAAGACGCATAGCGATGCCGGCTCATTTCCCTTTCCACATTCGCCAGCAGGGATTGCACAACCGTCTGCTGAAAAGAGGCAGCCAAATCAGCCAGATTGAAAACCTCGCCGTTTTGTTCCGCCTTATGGTGTAAATTAATCACCGTTGTCTTTAACCCACTGAACGACCATTCCTGGTGTTCATTGATGCTGGCCAAAGGCAGGGTATAAGCATTCGGATTGCCTGCTTGGGCCAACTTCTCCACCGCAGGACCGCCGGGATAGGATAAGCCCAAAACGCGCGCCACTTTATCAAACGCTTCGCCGGCTGCGTCATCGCGGGTGCTGCCTAAAATTTCCAATTTACCATGTTCAGGAATCCGAATCAAATCGGTATGCCCGCCGGAAACCACCAGGCAGAGCGCCGGAAAAGGCAGATCGGGATGTTCCAGAAAATTGGCATAGATATGACCTTCCAGATGATTCACAGCCACTAAAGGTTTCTCTAAAGCGTAAGCCAGCGCCTTGGCGGTAGAGACACCAACCAATAAAGCGCCTACCAAACCCGGTCCGCAAGTGACCGCGATGGCGGTTAAGTCCTGCAGGGTGACCCCGGCTTCCTGCAGCGCTTCCGCAATCACCTGATTGACGACTTCCAAATGCTTGCGGGAGGCAATCTCCGGCACGACACCGCCAAAAAGGCGATGGATGGGAATCTGGGTAGAGATGAGATTGCTCAGCACTTTGCTGCCATTTTGCAGGACAGCTGCTGAAGTTTCATCGCAGGAAGTCTCCAGGCCCAAGATTAATTGACGCCTAGACATCTGCTTTCCCCTCCTCCTCTGCTTCCGGAATCAGCCAATCTTCCCGTATGGCACAGTCATTCATATTACGCTTCCAGAGGATCAGCGCGTCTTCTTTGTTATCGGTATAATAGCCTTCGCGGCAGCCTTCTTCGACAAAACCAAATTGCTGATAAAGCCGCAGGGCCGGCAGATTGCTGCGCCGTACTTCCAAGGTACAGGCGACGATATTACAGCCGCGGGCGTTCGCCAGTAAAACGCTGAGCAATTGCTTGGCCAAGCCCCGCTGCCGCCAGGCGGGATCGACTGCCACGTTGGTAATGTGACCTTCATCAAAGACCAGCCAAATTCCGGCGTACCCCACCACCAATTCCCGGACCGTCACGACCAAATAGTGCGCCAAAGGATTTTTGGTCAACTCCTCCTGAAAAGCGCTTCTGGGCCAGGGCATACTGAAACAACGCTGTTCCAGAGCCATCACCTGATCCAAATCTTCCAGTTTCATGGCGCGGATCTGAAACGTCTCCTGCGCCTTCATCACTTCGTTCATGCTTTCTCCTACTCCTTGGCCAGACGGGCTAAGCGTTTCACTTCCGCTTCCGATTGCCGTAAATACTGCAGTCTCAGGGCAAACAGCGAAGTGTTTTGACCCTTTTGCAGCTTATGGTAACCCAGCGTTCCCAGCATCGCCGGACGCGGCAGACGCTGACAATCGGGCGCCAGGCGGCTGCGATCCCCCAATACTTGCAGCACTGCTTCCCGATACGTCTCCATGGCATCACCGATCGGCCAAACAAGCTCGGGATAGGGCTGGATCATCGCAGCCAGTTCTGTCAGTTTTCGCTGACAAGGTTCGATCAGTGTTTCCAATTGCTGGTCCCGGCGGCGATACAGGGCTGTATAAAATTCACCGCGTCTGGCGTCCAGCAAAGGCAGAATCAACCCATTACCGCCGGCAAATCCGGCAGCCCAGGCTTCCAGAGTCGAGACGCCAACCAGCGGACAGTTCAATCCCTGAGCCAAACCTTTGGCCGTACTCATACCAATCCGTAAACCGGTAAAGGACCCCGGCCCTTCCGTCACCACAATCGCCTCAATCTGCGTAATCGCATAACCTGCTTCCCGCAAGAGAAAATCCAGGGCGGGCAGCAGACGCTGCGAATGGGTCTTTCCCGATGAGATGATACATTCTGCCAAGACGGTTTCATCCTGCAGCAAAGCCAAACCAGAATAACGGGTAGCGGCATCGATAGCAATCAGCAGCATCTGATCAACTCCTTCAGCAAAGACTCATACGGCGCACCGGTGGCAGCCCAGTCGTAATCCCGACCGACCGGTGCATATGAAATTGAAAGCTGCAAATACTCTGTCGGAGCTAAGTGCGGAAATAATCCCATCCATTCCACCAGCACAACCGCTTCGCCGTTCTGCAATTCATCCCAGCCAAGATCAAGCACTTCTTCCTCCTGCTGCAGACGATATAAATCCAGATGATGTACTAAAAAACGGCCATTGTAGCTATGCAGCAAAGCAAAAGTCGGGCTTTGCACCGGACGCTCAATGCCCAAAGCGGCTAAAACCGCCTGCGTAAATGTTGTTTTCCCCGCCCCCAATTCACCGTCCAAAGCAATAAAAGCACCCGGGAAAAGCAAACCGGCCAATCGCCGGGCAGTCTTGGTCATCTGAGCAACCGACACCGCTTCCTGATGCCATTCTATCATTTCAGTCTCCTTTGCAGGTCTACTTGTCGATGAATTTTTCCACATTGGCACGGGGAACCGCTAATAATTCCCCGTTGATTGAGAGTTGGTAAATCAACGTCTGCACGCCGGATGGTAAAATCACTTCCTGTTCCGGATCGGCGGTGATTTTACCAACCAAGCCAAACCAAGGTTCGCGGATGATACGCACCGTATCGCCAACCTGCAGTTCTTCCATCACAGAGACTGTTTGTTCGGTTTCTGTGCTGATGGAATCGTTTTCTCCCGCCGGCAGCAGAATTTCAGGTCGAATCACGCCGGCGCGAATCTGTGTCAACCCATTGATCGAAACCGTTTTCCCTTCATAAGCAGCAACAGTTTGAAAAAATTGCTGCCGCATCGGAATCTGACCCATTCCTTCCGTGATCACCAGAGTCAGCTTAATGTCCTGATTCATCATACCCGGTCTCACTTCGTGCCCCAATAAACGAACGATATCAATATTATGCGCACCGCCGCAGATGATACCGGCCGCCCCAACCTGCAGCGCCTTTTGCATCGCCTCATAAGTCAGCAAAGAACCGGCCAAAAGAATCTTACCCTGATCCGCAGCCGTGATTTCTTTTGCATCCAAAATATCCTGCGCCGTATTGACGGCCTGACGCAGTTCACCCCAGGCTTCGCCGCCAATACCAAATATCCCATTCAGGCGGATCAGATCGCTTTCCAGTACCGCACCCAAGTCAGGCACGATTTCCACTACATGCCCGCTGACATAAGCAAAAGTTTGCGTCAGAACAAAGGGCCGCTTGATCGAGATGACAGCTCCGTCAATTTGAGTAATCACACCGGCAATCGGTGCAAGCACCCGCTGATTGTCTTCGTCCATCGCCAGGGTATCGCCCATTTGCAGCACATCACCCACCCGCACCTGAATGATGCGTTTGGCCAACAATACCGGCATATCTAATTCTTTGGCGATATCGACCTGGCGCAGCGGTTCGTCCGGATCACCTTCCAAACGTAAGGCAATCGTACCCAGCAAAGAGGAAATCTGTTCGATATTACCGTCGGCAGGAGATAGTATTTCCAAGACCTGACCGTTTTGAATCACCCCGGCCAGAACCTGACCGGCTTTGACATTTTCCCCCTCCTTGACGACAACCAATTGCGGCATCATCGTTGGAGCCAGACCGAATTTTTCGGCAACCGGAATCAGGACGGGTTCCACCGGCTGCAATTTTGTTTCCGCAATTAGTGTGTCTGGAAACACCTGCTGGCCTTTTTCGACCAGGACTTTGCCGATATTCGGCAATACCCGTGTGAATCTTTCCCGTTTGGCTTGCATTAAATTCCCCTCCCGCTGACGTCAGTTTGCTCCTGCCAGATTTTACTTTGCTGACGTTTTTTCGCAATCGATTTCTCCCAACGCAAATCCCGTCCGCGTAAATCAACAATAATCCCTACCAAGCCGCCTTTGACTGTCTGATGGAAAGGTTTCCAGAATCCCCTGCCATAATTCAATTTGAGATGACCCGAAATCTCAACCTCGGCTTCTTCTCCTGCAGGCAACGGAAATACATGCAGCTGACCGTAGCGCAGTTCCTGCTGCAGCGTTCCGGATTTTTGTTTGATCGTAATCCTGCCCATTTTCTCCTGATTGAAACCATAGCCGGTCGGTGCAATACAGCAACCCAGTGGCTGCAGACAGATGGTTTCCAGGATATTCAGCGCTGCCGCTTCATTCACTTGGCTGAACACTCCGGCATGCGGCAGCATAAACGAGTGATCCAGCGCCAATTCGGTGTAGCCAACCGGCTGGAAACCATCGATCATCATCATGGCGGATTGTATTGCCTGCGGCGCATGAGAAATCACTCCGCCGCTGCCAATCAGCAGATCAATATCGCGGATGGTAAATAATTGATGGGTGCCGAATGCTTCTGCCGAGGCTTGTTTCCAATCGCCTTCCGGTTTATTGCCCCGCAAAGCAACCGCTAAACTAAAATGCTGTCCCAGAGAAAGGCGCAGCGCCTCCCGTGCCAGCGCCTGTTCCACCAACAAAGCTTCTTTACTATAGGGCAGGGTGGTAGGCCGCAGCATCTTGTTATGCAGCCAATCGCGCACATCGGCTTCCGCCAACGTTTCCGGCAGCCAGCGCAGGATATTTTCAATTCCCGCTTCTGCCAAAACATGCATCGCACTGTAGCTCATGCCCAAATTCGCACTGACCGTACGGTAAAATTCGCCGTTCACCACAGAAAAAACATCGGTGGTCGCGCCGCCGATATCCATCGCCATCACATTGCAGCCGCGCTTTTGCGCCAGCAATTGCAGCGATTTTCCCACTGCGGTCGGTGTGGGTAAAATTGGCGCGGACACCCGCTGCTGCACACCCGCATAGCCGGGCGCCTGTGTCATGACATGATTGAGGAAGATGTCCTGAATAGCTTTGCGGGTAGGCGCCAAATTTTCTTGATCCAAAGCCGGGCGCAGATTTTCCACAAAGCGAACTTCCATATTCGTCTCGTGATTTTCAAAATAAGGCCGTAATTCCGAATTACCGGCAAAAATCAGCGGGATTTTCTCCGCTCCCAAACGACTTTTCGGCGCTGCCTTAAAGAGACTGTCCGCCAAAACCGCTACTTCCAATAAGGCGCCGCCTTCAATTCCGCCGGCCATCAGTACCATATCCGGACGCAACTCGCGAATTCTGGCAATCCGACTATACATTTCCAAACCATCGTCCTGCGCCATCACATCCAAAATCACCGCTCCGGCACCCAGCGCCGCGCGTTCCGCCGATTCTGCCGTCATGCCTTTGACCAAGCCGATAACCAGCATCTGCAAGCCACCGCCGGCGCTGCTGGTTGCCAATAAACCGTCCAATGCGCCGGGATTCGCCTGTAAAAAAACCTTTTCATCACTGAGCGGCAGATTCAGGCTGGCTTCCAGCCGGTTTACGGCTTGGAACAGCCCCAATTTTACATCATTGTAGGGTGCTTCCACCGTGGTAGGAGCATCGGCGCCACCTAAAAGCCTGACTTTGGCGCCATCCGTTTCAAACAATAACGCTTTGGTCGTTGTACTGCCGAGATCGACGATCAAATATCTCTTCTTCTCCATTAAGATCCTGCCCTTCCTCGCATCTTTGAGCGATTCAAAGCGCCGCCCGAAGATTGCCGTATCACTGTTATTCAAATTTCATTGACGCCAATCCAGACAGAACCTAACTCCGCGCCTGAGTTGTTGCTTTTCTGTTTTCCAGATAAGTGTAGAAAAAGCCACTGAAGGTATAAAGCATGAGCGGCAAAAAAAGCCACTCCAGAGCAAAGTAACAGAACACCGCGATGACCAGAATCGAAAGCAGAATTCCGGCGGGTTTTTTTAAAAAAGGTACCGCCTTCAAATCGGGATAGCGGATGCGGCTCACCATTAAAAAAGCCAGCAAAAGGGTGAAAGCCGCCATACCCCAGGCTGTCAACAATTGCCAATGCAGTGCTGTTGCCGCCAGGATGCCACCCGCACCGGTGATTGGCATACCGGTAAACCCTTTGCCCGGTATACTGAGATTGGTGTTAAAACGAGCCAACCGCAATGCCCCGCAGACTGCAAAAGTGATGCCCACCAGCATGCCGACAAGACCCATTTGCTGCAGCAGCATGCGGTAAAGCAAAAAAGCGGGCGCCACCCCAAACGAGACCACATCGCAAAGCGAATCCAGTTCTTTGCCAAAATCGCTGCCGCCGGCGCTGAACACTCTGGCCACCTTACCGTCCAGGGCATCAAAAATCATACTGCCCAAGACAGCCAGGACGGCCAGTGAATATTGTCCTTCCACTGCCAATTCCAGACTGATCAGTCCACAAACCAGATTCATGGCAGTACAAGCATTGGCCAGCCAAAAGCCCAGTTTCATCTTAATCCACCGCACCCTTCAAACCGGCGGCAATCGCTTCCTGAATGTTGCGCACAGGCATCAACTGTATTCCTTCTAACCGGACAGGTTTGCCGCCTGCAGGAATCAGAGCCCGCTCAAAACCCAGTCGGGCTGCTTCGCGCAGCCGCTGCTCCAGGCGTGTCACACTGCGCAATTCACCGGTCAAACCAACTTCACCAATAGCAACCACACTGGCATCCAGCGGCCTTTCCCGGAAGCTGGAAGCCAGCGCTAAAATCACCGCCAAATCGGCGGCGGGCTCGCTGATCCGCAAGCCGCCGGCTACATTAATATACGCGTCCAGCATCCCCATCTGCAATCCGAGTCTTTTTTCTAAAATAGCGATCAGCATAGCCATGCGGTTATGATCGAAACCGTTGGCCAAGCGCCGGGGATTCTGATAATTGGTATTACTGACTAAGGCCTGCACCTCGGCCAGCAGCGGACGGCTGCCTTCCAGCAGCGCGGTCACCGCAGAACCGGGTCCGTGCAGCGGCCGCTCCGCTAAAAAGATAGCAGAAGGGTTCTTCACTTCAATCAAACCGTTCTCGGTCATTTCAAAAACACCGATTTCATTGGTGGAACCGAAACGATTCTTCACCGCCCGCACGATCCGGAAATTTTGGTGATGATCCCCTTCAAAATAAAGCACCGTATCGACCATGTGTTCGAGCATTTTTGGACCGGCGATGGCGCCTTCCTTGGTGACATGGCCGACAATGAATATCACCATACCGGTGGTTTTGGCCATGCGCATCAGCTGCGCGGTAATGTCACGCACCTGGCTGACCGTCCCGGGAGCAGAGGTTAAATCGGAGCGATAGACGGTCTGAATGGAGTCGATCACCATACAGCTGGGTTTCAGGCGCAGTACAATTTCCTGCAATTGATCCAGACAGGTTTCCGATTGAATATAAACCGTATCAGGCACCGCACCCAGGCGGTTCGCCCGCATTTTGATCTGCTGCTGCGATTCCTCACCGCTCCAATATAAAACCGAAGTACGACTCTGGCCCAATAACAAGGCGACCTGCAACATCAGCGTAGATTTGCCGATGCCGGGTTCTCCCCCAACCAAAATCAGCGAACCCTCTACCAGACCGCCGCCAAGCACTCGGTCCAGCTCCTCAATGCCGACCAGACGCCTCTGCTCTTTGGCTAAGGTTACCTTCGTAAGCTGCTGCGGCTCCGATAAACGCTCGCCTCCTTTGCTGTGAGGTTCAGCGGTCGGTTCCAATTCTTCCACAAAGCTGCTCCAGCTGTCGCAATCGGGACAGCGGCCCAGCCATTTACTGGTCGTGTAACCACATTGCTGACAAACAAATCTGGTTTTTTCTTTGGCCAGCGGAAAACACCTCCTACCCATACTCTATCTCAACGATTGCAACGTTTCTACTCGATATCAAATAGATTGCATGCAAACAATCATCTTTTCTTTGTTCTGCATGTGTAATCTGAATTCCTTGTCTGAGCACAAAAAGTCAGGCAGCAATCGTGCGATGCTTTCTGTTAGACAGCAAAATTCCAAGGACTAGCCAAAAAAACCCACCCTGCTAATTACCACCAAGTGAATTTTTCGCCAAAGTCCTTTCATAAAGCGGCTCGCTGCTCGATCACCGCACCATCCGGCCAAGGAGAAAACAGACGTCTTTGCTATCGGTTTTGCCTGCTTTGGACCCGTTCGATCGTTTGTCTCATCCATTATATTATACCGAGTATTTTTATTTATTTATGAATATTTCAGTAGATTAGTCTACTGCCATTGCGATTATTGTACTTCATAACAGAGAATTGATTCGTCTCATTCCAAGATTCGTTTTCGTAGTGGGTACTTTTGGGGAATGCACGTTGATTCAACAGATATTACACGGATTCAATTCGTTTCTTTTTTCTCAATGTCTATGGTTCCTGGCTTCCCGTTTAATTATAACAAGGAAGAGCATTCCGAAATATTCCGGAGCAATTTGAGCCAATAAGCCCTATAAACACTATAAAATATTAATTTTTAGGCTGGTTATCGCTAGATTTTATCCTTATTACATGGTATAATTGTAACAAGGAATGAGGTGTTGACGATGACCTTAGTTTATGCAAAAAACAAGCGCAACGGTATA
>JAJFTT010000025.1 GCA_021372785.1 Negativicutes bacterium
TTACGGCGGAACGGTCAAGACCGTTCCCTACCTTTACGCCATAAATTTATTAACACTGCATTTCATTATTACAACGTTGAAATATTAAATGCAAACCACGCTGTAATGCAATAATCAATCCAACATTAGCGCATCATTGAAGTGTTAAGTGCAAACCACGCCGAAACGGTAATTCCATACCGTAACGATTCACATTGTAATGATCAACATTCATATTGGAACAGTTGTAGGGAACGGTCTTGACCGTTCCGCAACATAGCGATCAACACTGCATTTCATTATTGCAACGTTGGAATATTATATGCAAACCACGCTTTAATGCAATAATCAATCCAACATTATCACATCATCGAAGCGAAAAGTACAAACCACGCAGAAACGGTAATTCCATATCGTTACGATTCATGTCGAAATAGCAAATATCCACATCGGAGCAGTAGTAGGGAACGGTCTTGACCGTTCCCTACATTTTCGCGATAGATTTATTAACACTGCATTTCATTCTTGCAACGTTGAAGTGTTAAGTGCAAACTAAACCGCGATGGAATTTTCACATTGGAATGGTAAAAATCTACAACGGAATGGTGAATTGTTACGGCGGAACGGTCAAGACCGTTCCCTACATTTTCGCGATAGATTTATTAACACTGCATTTCATTCTTGCAACGTTGAAGTGTTAAGTGCAAATTAAACCGCGATGGAATTTTCACATTGGAATAGTAAAAATCTACAACGGAATGGTGAATTGTTACGGCGGAACGGTCAAGACCGTTCCCTACATTTTTGCCATAAATTTATCAACACAGCATATCATTATTGTAACGTTGAAGTTTTATATACAAATCAAACCGCGATGGTGCAAACGTGACAAAATCGAATCAACCAAATCAAAGGGCAGTATTTCCACAAGAAGTACCGCCTTTTTTTAGCTATTTTATTGATCGAACGGGAATTAGAGTGCGATGCAGCTATTTTCTAGACTGAACAGGAATCAGGGTACCATGCAGCGGCATTGTACAACCATAACGGTAAGCGATGGTGGTTCCCAAATCGGCAAAGGAGGTTCGCGTCTCGAGAGATCCAGGCCTAACATGGGGTCCATAAATCAGCAGCGGCACATATTCCCTGTTGTGATCCGTACTGGTGTCGGTTGGGTCACAGCCATGATCCGCTGTGATGATCAGCCAGTCCTCCGGCTGCAAATTCTGCAGCAGACGGGGTAAAAACCGGTCGAATTCTTCCAATGCGCCGGCATAACCGCCGGGATTGTTGCGGTGGCCGTAAAGCGAATCGAATTCCACCAGATTGGTGAAAATGAAACAGTCTTCCCTTTTCTCCAGGAGCAGCTTTTCGGTCTTTTGCATGCCGTCCAGATTGTCTTTTGTTTTATAGGAGGCGGTGACACCCTCATTACAAAAGACATCGGCGATTTTACCGACCGCATAAACCGGAATGCCGCGTTCCTGCAGCAGGGTCAGCAGATGGTTGCCACCAGGGTTAATCGGGTAGTCGTGCCGGTCAGCAGTACGAATATAGGCTCCCGGCGAACCGACAAAGGGTCTGGCGATGATCCGGGCTACCTCATAGTTGCCGCGGCAGAGCCGGCGGGCGATTTCACACCAGGCATAGAGCTGCGCCAAGGGCACCGTCTCCAGATGAACCGCAATTTGCAGCACACTGTCCGCTGAGGTATAGACAATCGGATAACCGGTTTTCTGATGTTCCGGTCCCAATTGCTCGATAATTTCCGTACCGGATGCGGCGATATTGCCCAACGTTTTTCGACCGATGGCTGCTTCCAGGCGCTGGATCAATTCAGCCGGAAAGCCGCCGGGATAAACGGCAAAAGGCTGCACCAGCCGCAGTCCTGCCATCTCCCAATGACCGGTTATGGTATCCTTACCGGGCGAAACTTCCGCCATTTTACCGTAGGCTGCGCTGGGTGACGCCACCGCTGCGCCTCCGGCGAGCGGTAAAATATTACCCAAGCCCAGTTGCCGCAACTGTGGGATTTGCAATCCTCCCACCGCTTCGGCCACATGCGCCAGCGTATTGGCGGTTTGATCGCCATAGATGGCTGCATCCGGCAAAGCGCCGCAGCCCACACTATCCAAAACAATGAGGATGGTTCTCATGCAATCATTCCTTCGTTCCCTGTTGTTTTTCTTTTACTTATCATACTCCCTGCGCTGCGAATTTTCAAGCCGCTTCTGTAAACCCGATGATTTTATAGAAAAACCTCACTGCCAAACAAAAGCAGCGAGGTTTCCTTTTTTACCCACTATTTGATATAAGCAGCGCCGGCTTCCAGCCCTTTTTGGTTGACCGGAATTAAGTTCTGACGCTGCGGCGGCAGTTTATGACTCATCGCTGTCAGAATAGAATCTTGACTTACCACCCCGGTGGCGCCTAAGAAAGCTCCCAGCATCACCATGTTGGAAACTCTGGCATTGCCGATTTGCTCCGCCAATTCATTGGCCGGTATACGGAATTGCTTGATATCGCTGCGGGGAGAGACTTCTTTAATCAAAGAACTGTTGATCAGAAGCATCCCGTCCGGTTTAACCAGGGGAGCGAATTTCTCAAAAGCCTGAATATTCATCACAATCGCCGCGTTGGGATAGAGCACAATCGGACTGCCGATCTCCTCATCGGAAATGACGACGGAGCAATTGGCTGTGCCGCCGCGCATTTCCGGCCCATAAGAAGGCAGCCAGGTCACTTGTTTCTTTTCCTGTAAGCCGGCTTCGGTCAACAGCTGTCCAAGCAGCATCACACCTTGACCGCCAAAGCCGGCAATAATAATTTCGTGTGTCATTTACTTTACCTCCTCTGGAATTTTAAAGTCTTTCAGGGTGTAGTAAGGAATCATATTTTCTTCCATCCATTTTAAAGATTCAATCGGATTGAGTCCCCAGTTGGTCGGGCAAGTGGATAAAACTTCAACCAGCGAGAAACCGAGACCTTTTTGCTGAGTTAGAAACGCTCGCTTGATGGCTCTTTTGGCTTTGACCACATTGGCAGGCGTATTGACCGCCACACGGCTGATCATGGCAGAGCTATCCAGCGTGGCAAGCATTTCAGAGACGCGGATTGGCTTGCCGGCCAGTTCTTCCTTTCTGCCGTAAGGAGAAGTGGTTGTTTTCTGTCCCAACAAGCTGGTGGGTGCCATTTGTCCGCCGGTCATACCGTAAATGGCATTGTTGACAAAAATCACGGTGATATTTTCGCCGCGATGCGCCGCCTGTACAATTTCGGCAGTGCCGATGGAAGCCAAATCGCCGTCGCCCTGATAAGAGAAGATCATGCGGTCCGGCAGCGCACGCTTTAAACCGGTGGCTACGGCCGGTGCTCTGCCATGAGCAGCCTGTACCATATCGCAGTTGAAATAGTTATAGGCAAACACCGCGCAGCCAACCGGAGCAATACCTATCGTCTTGCCGGTAATATCCAGTTCATCCATGACTTCGGCAATCAAACGGTGAATGATGCCATGGGTGCAGCCGGGGCAGTAATGGGTCGTAACATCAGCCAGGGCTTTAGGTCTTTGATAAACAATTGCCATTTTACTTTCCTCCTTCGATCAGCTTATAAAGCTCCGCTAAAATCGTATTGGGTTCCGGCGCCATACCGCCCATGCGGCCGTAAAAAGCCACCGGTTGCCGGCCGTTAACGGCTAAGCGTACGTCTTCCACCATCTGACCTGCGCTCATCTCTACGGTGAGGAACCCCTTGGCGTGACCGATCACTTTTTCAAATGCTTCATCGGGGAAGGGGAATAAGCTGATCGGTCGAATCAGACCGACAGAATGACCTTGTTTTCTGGCTGTGTTCATCACGTTGCGCATGATACGCGCGGTGGTACCGTAACCAACCAGGAAATATTCGGCATCTTCATTAAGAATCTCATAACGCACTTCATTCTTGGCAATCAAGGCAAATTTCTCCTGCAGATGCAGGTTGTGTCTTTCGCAGTCTTCCGCCTGAATAAAGAGAGAGTTGATGATATTCGGCTTGCGTTTGCCTTCAGTGCCTACCACCGCCCAGGGTTTTTCAATTTTGCTGCTTGCCGTCGGTTCAATCGTAACCGGTTCCATCATCTGTCCGAGCATACCGTCGCCTAAAATCATCACCGGGTTGCGGTATTTGTCTGCCAGTTCAAAGGCCTGCATGGTTAAATTGACCATTTCCTGGATAGAGGCGGGCGCCAAAACCAGTAATTTATAATCACCATGACCGCCACCTTTGGTTGCCTGGAAATAGTCGCCCTGGGAAGGTTGGATGCTGCCCAAACCGGGACCGCCCCGCATCATATTCACGATCACGCAAGGTAATTCAGAGCCAACACAATAAGAAATGCCTTCCTGCTTCAGGCTGATGCCGGGGCTGGAAGAAGAGGTCATGCAGCGCACGCCTGTGCTAGCCGCGCCATAGACCATATTGATTGCTGCCACTTCGCTTTCCGCTTGCACAAAGGCGCCGCCGATCGTCGGCAATTTTCTGGCCATATATTCGGGAATTTCATTTTGCGGCGTAATGGGATATCCAAAAAAATAACGGCAACCGGCAACAATGGCAGACTCCGCCAAGGCTTCATTGCCTTTCATTAAAATTTTCTCAGCCATTTGGTCTCCTCCTTCTTTTCTTTTCTCTATTTTTCTATTTGTATTGCACAGTCAGGACACATTCTGGCGCACATCACGCAGGCAATGCATTGCTCCTGATCAGTAACTGTTACGGGATAATATCCCTTGGCATTCATCTGTTTACCCATGACCAGGATATTTTTGGGACAGGCAGTGGTGCAAAGAGCACATCCTTTACAACGATCTTCAAAAATTATCACCTTATTAGCCATAATTTCTCCTCCTACTCTCTCTGTTTTTATATTCGTTCCCACGGCGGGAGCATTTGCCGATCGACTAAAAATAAAGGTTCGGCAATATGTGGCGCCACCACGTCACCAAAAGCACGATCCACCGCCGCAAAGGCAATGGGTAAGCCGCAGCGCTCTGCTACCTGCTGCACAATTTTGTAGCCTTCCAAAATGACCTCTGCTGTTGTTTCCATACTCAAATTCGTATTGGCAACAATGGCTGTGATAGGAATGCGCGAGCGCCATTCGATGCGCTCTTTCATATTGATGATCTCTTCCACCGTCTGCGAAAATGGGCGGCGGGTAT
This sequence comes from Negativicutes bacterium, assembly GCA_021372785.1. Taxonomy (NCBI): domain Bacteria; kingdom Bacillati; phylum Bacillota; class Negativicutes; species Negativicutes bacterium. The sequence continues at coordinate 5,184 of JAJFTT010000025.1, forward strand.
TGACCACAAACAAAATTTCATGATCCGTTGCCCGAAACTGGTCGCGATACTGCCCCAAAGCGGTCGCTCCCGCATCGTCACCGCCTACATCCATAATTACCTTCAGCTTTTCGTTTTGAAAAACCGTGTAAATCACCGGGGAAATGGCGGGCAGATCCGCGTCAGCCAAGTCGCCTTGCGGCAGAATCACCCGAATATTGCGGTCGATTAATTTGGCGCGAAACTCTCTTGCCCGAAAGTAGGGTTTGACAATATCCAAATCGACAATGGCAATTTGGTCGTAGGCAGGAGCGATTTGCTGCACGGCATTCAAAGCCAACTCTGTTTTGCCGCTGCCATAGGGTCCCACAAAAACGGTGACACGATGATCAAACATAGATCTTCACCTCATCCTGTCCCTGTAAAACGCGTAAAGCGCCTTCCGCTAAGGCCAGCAGCTCATCTTCACCGGGATAAATCTTCACAGGTGCCAGAAAACGGACCTTATTCTGGATGTAATCCGTCAGGATTTTACTATAAGCCAAGCCGCCGGTCAGCAGGATGGCATCAATTTTGCCATCGAGCACAACCGCAGCCGCACCGATTTCCTTGGCAATCTGATAAGCCATGGCCTCAAACACTTCTTTGGCTTTCGTATCGCCGGCATTGATACGAGCGATAATCTCGCGTCCGTCATTGCTGCCCAGATAAGCCAACAAACCGCCCTGACCGACAAAATGCTTGCGCAACTGCGCTTCGCTGTATTTGCCGCTGTAGGCAAGGCGAATCACGCCTTCCACCGGTAAGGAACCGGCTCGCTCAGGTGAAAAAGGCCCGTCTCCGTCGAGCGCATTATTGGTATCAATGGCTTTACCCTGTGCATGGGCCGTTACAGAAATACCGCCGCCCAGATGGGCCACAATCAAATTCGTCTCGTTATAGGCTTTGCCAAGTGATTCCGCCTCCCGGTAAGCGACTGCTTTTTGATTCAAAGCATGAAAAACACTGCGCCGTGTCAATTCCGGCATGCCGGTATAGCGGGCAATCGGTTGCATTTCATCCACAACAACAGGATCAACAATATACGCCGGCACACCGGCTTCGGCAGCAAAGGCATCCGCCAGCAGACCGCCCAGATTGGAAGCGTGCTGACCGCTATAACCAATGCGCAGATCCTCTTTCATTGCCTCATTGACCAGATAGGTTCCGCTGGCAATCGGTTTCATCATGCCACCGCGGCCAACAATCGCCACGAATTGCTGCAAAGCGAAGCCATTCTGCGTAAGGCAATTTTTTACAGCCTGGTAGCGGAATTGATACTGATCGATAATCAGCGGAAACGGCTGCAGCTGCTCCGCCGAGTGGCGCAGTGTCTCCTCCGCCAGCAGAGTCCGCTCGCGAAAAATACCAATTTTGGTTGAGGTGGAGCCGGGATTAATCGCCAGGATTAAATTCTTTTCCATCGGGTGCGCCTACTGCTCTTTCGCCAGATAAGAAGCAACCGCAATCGAACGGTATTTCGCTTCCGGAGTATCGGAGCGGGAGGTCAGGACAATCGGTTTTCTGGCACCGACAATGATTCCGGCTACTTTCGTATTGCCAAAATAAGACAAGGATTTGTACATGACGTTGCCGACTTCAATAAACGGCACTAAAATGATATCCGCCTGACCCGCCACCGGATCGCCGATTCCCTTATGTTGTGCTGCAGACGCTACCAAAGCAGCATCAAAAGCCAGCGGACCGCTGACCATGGCATCGCCAAATTCACCCGCCAGCGCCAGTTCGTGCAACTTTTCGGCATCGACTGTAGCGGGCATTTTGGGATTGACATGCTCAAAGGCAGTTAAAGGCACTGCCTTGGGTTGGCTGATGCCGAAACCACGCGCCACGGAGAAAACGTTCTTCAACATATCTACTTTTTGCTCCAGGGTAGGAGCAATCACCATACCGCCATCGGTCATAAAAATCAGCCGGTTCAGTCCGGGTATTTCCATGACCGCCACATGGCAGAGCAAATGATCTGTTCTTAAGCCAATTTGTTTGTCCAAAACCGCATGCAGTAAATTCGCAGTGTCGACGATCCCCTTCATCAGCATATGCGCTTTGCCGCTGGAGACCAGTTCCACGGCTTTGCGGGCGGCATCGATGTTGTCCACCGCATCAACAATTTCCATGCTTTGCAGGTTAAAACCGTGCGCTGCAGCGATCTGCAGGATTTCTTCCTTTTTGCCAACCAGGGTAGCATCCACCAGACCCGATTGTACGGCATGACAAACGGCCTCCAGCACATCTTCATCATGAGCTGCCGCAACCGCGATCTGACGCTTGGGCAACTGACTGATCCGCTCGAGTAATTCATCAAATGATTTGATCAAATTTCCCATCTCTCCTTATTTTTTTCTCTTTATAGACTCTATGATATTAATAAGTGCGAAGGATTTCCTCGCCCTTCAATACCCGAAAAGCACCTTCGGCCAGAGCACGCATCTCATCCTCCCCCGGGTAACGATAAACCGCTGCGATCCAGCTGACCAGTGCCTCGATAGCGCTGCACAGCTGTTCACTGTGCGCCATACCGCCCGTGAGCAAAATCGCGTCCACTTTCCCTTTCAGAGTGACCGCCATGGCGCCGATCTCCTTACCAATCTGATAAACCATGGCAGCATAAACTTCCGCGGCGCGGCGGTCGCCGGCTGCGATCCGCTGTTCGACCACGCGCAGATCGCCGGTTCCCAAATAGGCAATCAGGCCGGCTTTGCCATTGATCTTTTTAATCATTTCATTCTCGCCGTATTGACCGCTGTAACATAAACGGACCAGCGAATAAACCGGCAAGGTCCCGGCGCGTTCGGCCGAAAAGGGACCGTTCTGATTGGCATTGTTGACATCAATCATCCGGCCGCCTGTAATGGGAGCAATGGAAAAACCGCCGCCCAGATGCGCTACAATCAGGTTCAGCGTTTCGTATTGTTGCTTGTGTAATTGCGCGTGACGCAGGGCGATGGCTCTGATATTCAGAGCATGCAGCATACTGACACGAGGCAATTCCGGCAAACCGCTGAAACGAGCAACCGGTTCAAATTCATCAACAGAAACCGGATCGACAATAAAAGCCTGCACCGCAGACAAAGCAGCCAAACGTTCCGCCAATAAGCCACCCAAATTGGAAGCATGAATGCCGTAAACGCCGGAAATCAAATCCTGCTGCATCGCTTGATTCACCGAATAAACTCCGCTGTGCAGAGGTTTCAGCATACCGCCCCGTCCAACCACTGCCGTTAAAGTTTCCCCGGCGGGTAAAACCTGCGGCAGCCATGCCTGAATCAGGGCCAGCCGGAACTCCAATTGATCGATGATTTGGGCGAACCCCGCCAGTTCTTCGGCTGTATGGTAAAAAGTATGATCCGCCGCATTGACCTGATCGCAATAGAGCGCAACTTTTGTTGAAGTGGAACCCGGATTGATCACGAGTACGATCTGCAATTTCTCTCTCCCCTTCTCCTCATATCGCTACACGGCATATCAGTTCGTCAATTACAGGAATTTCTCCTTCTCATACAGCGTATATTTAGCATCCCGAAATAAAATCCCGGCTTTCCCTGCTTTCGTCAGCTATGTATCACCAAACTGACTTGCACACCCGGAAAAAAACCACAGGGATAATAGACATGCCGGAATTGATTCTGCACATAAAGACCGTTACCCGAGCGGAGATAAAAAACACCGTTCAGATGTTCCAGGGCCTTCACCACCTGGGTCAAACCCAAACCACGGCCGGTTTCATTCGTGCCGGAAACACCCGGCTGCAAAGCGTAGCGGATCACCGCTTCATCCGGCCAATCGCGGACCGGATGACGAACCGAGAGGCTGCCGCGCAAACCAATCCCCAAATCGGCGATGGCAAAATGGATGCTGCGGCCGCCCGTTTTTTTGCTGCGGTAACTTTGCGCGGCTACAATACCAAAATCACCGCTGTGCTGCGGCACATTTTGGCAGACTTCCGACAGCAGCGTGCAGATCTGCAGCTGATCGCGGCTGAGCGATTTTTCACCGTTTTGCAGCATGCGCTGCATATTTTTCATCATCATCATCACCAGACCCGCCACATCTTCTTCCTGCCTCAGCACGGTGAGGGGAATCAGCCAGGGCTCATCCCCACTTGACGGCAAAAAATGCAGACGTTGGCTGGGAACCAGCGAAGCATACTTTGCGGCTTCGCCGAGAAAACCGCTGCGCTGCAGATACGTCAGGACCTGATCGTTTTGCGGCAGGTATAAGGCGACCCGCTCCACCACCATGGCGAGATAGCGCAGATAAGACAAGGTTAAAACCAACCCGAAAGGATCAATGAATTCCAAGTCACGCAGTGAGAGCACATTGCCGCCGCCGTCTTGCGGTTGTAAACGCGCCAAGGCTCTGGCTGTGGTTTCGCCGGTTAAAGTAAAAGGAAGATTGAGAAAATACATGCTTTCTCAATCCCCCTTCCTTGTAAATTTCTGGCAGCCCCACTTTCAGGCTTTGTTTTGTTTCAGGGTTTGCCATAAGAAATAAGCGGCGTTTTTTACGGTTCTCATTTTAATCTGACTGCGTGAACCGCTTAAATTCAATTGCTGGCAAATGGTAGCGCTGCCGGAAGCAACCGCCAGCCAAACCAGCCCGACCGGTTTCTCAGTCGTACCGCCGCCGGGGCCGGCCACCCCGCTGACCGCAATAGCATAATCCGTCCCGCTGATTGCTCTGGCCTGTTCCGCCATTTCGCGCACCGTTTCTTCGCTGACCGCGCCGAATGTCATCAGAGTCTCCGGCTTGACCTGCAGCTGTTGTATTTTGCTTTCATTGCTGTAGGTGACCCAGCCTTGCCGGAAATAAGCGGAACTGCCGGGAATATCGGTAAACGAACTGGCCAACAGACCGCCGCTGCAGGATTCTGCCGTCGCTAAGGTTTCCCCATGCGCCAGCAGCAGGTTGGCTGCGGCGGAAAAGATCGTATCTTCATCCGTGCCGTATATGTGTTTTCCCACGCGTTTGGCAATCTCGGCACTGAGAGCGTCAAATTTCAGATTCGCAACCTCCCGATTGGCGGCTCTGGTCGTCAGACGCATCTTGGTTTCTCCCATACCGGCATAGAGTGCCATGGTAGGATCCGCCTGGCTGCGCATCAGATCGAGTACTTCCGTCTCCAATTGCGATTCTCCGATACCAAAAAATTTGAGATTGCGGGAGAATAAATGCTGTTCCAGATTATACAGCTCTTTCAGCAGCGGAACGACTTGATTTTCGAACATGGCGTCCATTTCCCAAGGCGGACCGGGCAGCAAAAAGAGCCATTTATCCTGATATGGCACAGCATAACCACAGGCTGTGCCGTTGGGATTCTCCAACAGCATCGATCCCAGCGGTTTAAACGCCTGTTTGCGGTTATTTTCCGTCATTTTGCCATGACGGGACTGAAAACGATTGATCAGCCAATTCAACTGACCTTCATCCAGAACCAATTCGCGTCCGGTTGCTTCCGCCACCGCTTCGCGGGTCAGATCGTCGTCGGTAGGACCAAGACCGCCGGTTAAAATCAAAATATCGGCGCGCGACATCGATTCACGAATGCAGGCCGTCAGGCGCGCCGCATTGTCACCCACTGTAATCTGACGATAAACATTGATGCCAAAATCCGCCAAACGCTGCGCCAGCCAGGCGGCATTGGTATTGACGATTTGACCTAACAGAATCTCTGTGCCAACGGATATTAATTCCGCATTCATGCGACACCATCTCCTTTGCTTGCTTCTGCCACTAAATCATACCCTTGAATGGCGGTTGCTCTCGCCCGTACAAAGCTTCCCGCGTTACCGCTGCCCTGATAAATCACCAGACCATCAATATCGGGCGCCTGGCCGCGAAACCGTCCCAGCCAACATTGTTCGGAGACTTCTTTCTCCAAAAGGACCTCAATCTCCTTGCCGAGCCAACGCTGCAATTTTTCCTGCACCACACTTTGCTGCGCCTCCATCAGCAGATTGCGCCGCCGCTGTTTTTCTGCCTCGTCCACCTGCTTGGGCAGATCAGCCGCGACGGTACCCTCCTCGGCCGAATAAGTGAAGACACCGACATGGTCAAATTTCGTCTGCAAAATAAACTGACGCAGCGCTTCGGCATCCTCTGCAGTTTCTCCCGGGAAGCCGGCGATAAAACTGGTGCGTAAAACCAAATCCGGCATCGCCCGGCGCAATTTGGCAATCAGGGCGAGAATTTCTGCCTTGCTGCCGGTGCGATGCATGGCCTGCAGAATGGAATCCTGACAATGCTGCAGCGGCAGATCGATGTACTGACACATCTTGGGATTGCTTGCCATCAGTTCAATGAAGTCGTCGGTAAAATGCGTCGGGTAAAAATAAAGGATTCTCAACCAACGCAGTTCTGCTATCTGCACAAGCGCGCGGCAGAGACGGCCGAGGGCATATTCACCATAAAGGTCTTGGCCGTAGAGCGTGCAGTCCTGCGCAATCAGGCAAATCTCGCGCACCCCGTTCGCCACCAGTTCGCGGCATTCCGCCACAATATCTTCCACCGTGCGGCTGCGGTAATGACCGCGGATCATCGGGATGGCGCAATAGCTGCAGCGGTTATTGCAGCCGTCGGCAATTTTCACATAAGCGATCGCCGGCATCGTCGCCTGCATGCGCGGCATAGTGTGATCAAACAAATAATTCTCAGGCTCGCTGACCGCCAGCACCTGCTGCTTTTGACCGCGGATTTGCTCCAGCACCTGCAGCACGGCAGGAAAATCGCCTACTCCGATCAAAGCGTCCACTTCCGGCAGTTCCGCCGCCAATTCCCTGGCATAACGCTGTACCAAACAGCCGGTCACCAAGAGATATTTTAACACTCCGGTTTTTTTCAGTTCGGCCATTTCCAGAATTTGATCGATCGATTCCTGTTTGGCCGCTTCAATAAAGCCGCAGGTATTAACGACCACCACTTCGGATTCTTCCGGCTGCGCATAGGTATAACCGGCATTCGCCAAAACACCCATCATCATTTCGCTGTCGACCAGGTTTTTGGTGCAACCCAAAGAAATCATTGAAAATTTCATTTTTTAACCCCCGGATTTGGTTTTTTATAGCCGCTGCGCCTTGTTTTTTTAAGCTGCAGGTTGCCGGCAGGCCGGATCAGGCTGTTTTTATCATAACCGATCAGGTCTTCCCTGCCCGCCTGATGCAATGCTTTTAAGACTTCCTCACGATTGTCCGGACGGCGGTATTGCAGCAGCGCGCGCTGCAGTTTGCGTTTTTCGACAGTCTTGACCACGCTGACGGCTTCTCCCGTCATGGGGTTGATACCGGTATAATACATGGCGGTGGAAACGCTGCCCGGGGTTGGGATAAAATCCTGTACCTGCTCCGGCTGAAAACCGAGATCACGTACATATTCCGCCAAAATCACGGCGTCCTGCAGGGAGCAGCCGGGATGAGAAGTCATAAAATAAGGCACCAAAAACTGATCCCTGCCTAATTCCCGATTGACTTCTTCATACATTTTACGGAAACGATTGAAGACGCTGACACCGGGTTTGCCCATAGTCCGCAACACCGAATCCGCCACATGCTCCGGCGCCACTTTCAGCTGTCCGCTGATATGATACTGACAGAGTTCCTTCAAATAGGCTCTGCCTTTGGGATCCGCCAGCAAATAATCATAACGCACACCGGAACGGACGAATACTTTCTTCACCTTGGGAATCATTCTGGCCTCGCGCAGCAGAGCAAAATAATCGCTGTGGTCGGCATTTAAATTGGGACAGGGTTCGGGGAACAAACATTGACGATTGCTGCAGGTCCCCACCGTCAATTGTTTTTGACAGGAAGGGATGCGGAAATTGGCGCTGGGGCCGCCGATATCATGGATATAGCCCTTAAAGCGCTTGGATGTGGTCATCTGCCGAATTTCGCGTAAAATACTTTCATGACTGCGGGCCTGAATGATTCTGCCCTGATGACTGGTGATGGCACAAAAATTGCAGCCGCCAAAGCAGCCGCGGTGACTGGTAATGCTGAATTCCACTTCCTGCAGCGCCGGTACACCGCCCAAAGCATCGTAGCTGGGATGCCAGGCCCGTTCATAGGGTAAATCGTAAACCGCATCCAATTCGGCGGTGGAAAGCGGTTTTGCCGGCGGATTGACAATCAGCCAATTGGTTTTCTGTTTTTGCGCCAGCTTCTTACCGGAAAATGGATTTTGTTCCAGTTCGCTGAGACGAAACGCTGCGGCATAACTTCTTTTGTTATTGGCAACCTGTTCGTAGGAAGGCACCTCAACGGTATTCTCCTCCGGGCTGAACACTTCCTGCAGATAGGCGCTGCCGGCAATCTCGTGCAGTTTGGTCAGGGGTACGCCTCTTTGCGCATATTTCGCAATTTCCTTGATCTGTTTTTCTCCCATGCCGTAAATCAACAGATCGGCTTGGCTGTCCGCCAAAATAGACGGCAGCACTTTATCGTCCCAGTAATCGTAATGCGCCATTTTACGTAAACTCGCTTCAATTCCGCCGAGTATGATCGGTACATCACCATATAAGCGCCGAATGATCTGAGAATAAACCGTCACCGCCCGATTCGGCCTTTTGCCGCCGACTCCGCCGGCCGCATAATCGTCTTCGCTGCGCCGTTTTTTGTTCGCCGTATAATTATTCAGCATCGAATCCAAATTGCCGCTGGAGACCAGAAAAGCCAAACGCGGCCTGCCGAGCTGCGTAAATTGCTTGTCGTCCTGCCAATTGGGTTGGGCAATCATCCCCACCCGGAACCCTTCCGCTTCCAGCATGCGGCTGATAATCGCGCTGCCAAAGCTGGGATGATCGACATAAGCGTCGCCGCAAACCATAATAAAATCACATGTATCCCAGGCCCGCACCTGCATTTCGGCTGCATTCATCGGTAAAAAAGCCATTAATTACTCCTTATTGTCCGGTTATATTGTTATTCGCTGAATTTGTTCTCCAATTGTTCTTTCGACATCGTGACTTCCCGCGGCTTGCTGCCCTGCGCCGGACCAACCACACCGTATTCTTCCAGTTGATCCATCAGACGGCCTGCCCGGCTGTGACCTACTTTTAATCTGCGCTGCAAATAAGAGACCGAACCCTGTCCGGATTCGATTACGATACGGGCTGCCTGCAGGAAAAAGTCATCCAGATCGCCCGTATCGGTTTCTTCGTTTCCCAATTCTTCCGGAGTCAGGATGGCTTCGTTAAAGACAGGCGCTCCCTGCATTTTGACATGCGCAATCACCGCATCCAATTCCTTTTCGGAAATATAAGCACCCTGAATACGGATCGGTTTGGGAATCCCCATCGGCTGAAACAGCATATCACCGCGGCCCAGCAATTTCTCGGCGCCGTTCATGTCCAGAATGATGCGGGAATCCGTGCCGGAAGAAACCGCGAAAGCGATGCGGGAAGGGATATTTGCCTTAATCGTACCGGTGATCACATCGGCGGAAGGCCGTTGGGTACCCATCACCAGATGAATCCCGCAGGCCCGCGCCAACTGGGCGATGCGGATAATCGATTCTTCCACATCTTCCTTGGCTACGATCATCAGATCCGCCAATTCATCGATAAAGACGATCCAATAGGGCAAAGCTTCGCGTTCGCCGCTTGCATTGACTCTCTCATTGAACTGGCCGATGCTCTTGACTCCCAGCACGGCGAACAATTCGTAGCGCCGGTCCATTTCTCTGGTAACGGAACGCAGCACACCGGCCGCTTTTTTGGGATCGGTCACCACCGGTGACAACAGATGCGGAATACCGTTATAGTTGATCATTTCCACCACCTTGGGGTCGATCATGATCATTTTCACTTGCTGCGGCGAAAAGCGATACAGTAAACTGGTAATGATACAATTCATGCAGACACTTTTGCCGGAACCGGTGGCGCCGGCAATCAGAAGATGCGGCATCTTGGTCAAGTCCGTCACAATCGTCCGGCCGGCGATATCCTTGCCCAGCGCCACGATCACCCCTTGATCGGAATTCTGAAATTCCGATGAAGACAGCACATCACGGATGGCCACAATGGCGACCTCTTTGTTCGGTACTTCAATACCGATGGCAGGTTTGCCGGGAATGGGCGCTTCAATCCGCACCCCGGTCGCCGCCAGGCTCAGCGCAATATCATCGGCCAAACTGGCTACTTTATTGACGCGAATTCCCGGCGCCAACTGCAGTTCATAGCGGGTGATCGCCGGACCGCAGCTGACATGCACCACTTTGGCTTTAACACCAAAAACGGCCAGCGTCTGCTCCAATTGATCGGTTTTCTCTTCCAACTCCGCCATGCGGTTCTTGGGCATCGCCAAGCCGGCGGCAAGCAATTCCAGGGATGGTTTGATATAGGCGGATACTTGACGCTGCGGCAGAACACTGGCTTCCACATCTTCTCTGGCAGTGCTTTTTCCGACGACAGTCCGTGAACTCTCTTTGCGCTGCGGCAGATTCTGCACTTTATCACCTGACACGCGCTGCGGAACAGCGGCAGCCGGACTGCCATTGGCTGACGGCGCTGCATCCATAGCGATACTCTCCACGGTAAAACGAGGTTTTGGCGGCCGCACAGCCGGTTCTTCTGCCCCTAAATACAGCTGCGCAGTGTTTTGCTGATAAACCAATTCCGTATCCGGGGTCAATTCCGTCACTTCATAGGCCGGTGAAACGGACAAAGCTTCCTGCTGTCTCTTTTCCCCCGCAATCCGGATGGAGCTCAGCCGTTTCTCCGGTGAAATTTCTGCGGCAGCCTCGGCCGACTGCCGATTGACCGGTCCGCTCCACTGCGGCTGCTTCGTTTCCGCGGGTTTGGCTATGCCGGTTCCACTTTGAGTCTGTTGATTTTTGCTAAAAACAGGCAGACTGATTTTCGGTCTGGCCTGGAATAATCGCTTGATCTGCCGTCCGAACAGCGTCAGGAAAAACGACGGTGCCAGGTGACTGATAAGACAAACCGCCACAAAGGCCAGTAAGAGCAAAACTAAAATACTGCCGGCGGTACCCACGATTTGTAAAATTCCGTTCAACAAGGAAGAACCGAGAATTCCACCCGCCTGGCGAAAGGTCTCTTCCACCATAATTTCTTTCTGTTGAAACCAAAAAACCAAGGCGACCGACATCAGCACAACGAAATTTAAAAGGATGATCCCAATCAGCAAACCGGCGCGGATGCAGCTTGGGCGCGCCAATAAAACAGCCAGACAAAAATATAATAAGGTAGCAACCGGCAGGATGGCTGCGCTGCCGAACAAATAACGGAAAAAATCGGCCAATACGCTGCCGATACTGCCTGTTTTATCGTAAAAAAAACTGATGCCGATATAAATTAAAACAAAGGAACCCACCAAAGGCAGCAGCCATTTTACGAAACGCAAAAACCCTTCACCGAAAATAGGTTTTGACGCCGGCTTTTTTCTGCGGCGTTTTTTGGTCTCGGTCAAATCAATCACCTCTGTTAATTTTCTAATGCATAAGTTGATTATACCACAAGCGATAAGAACTATACAAGAAAAAAGCCACCGCTAACGGCAGCTTTCATTTCTGAATCCGATCGTTTAAATATCCAGAATAACCGGCAGTACCATCGGTCTGCGCCTGGTTTTTTCAAACAGCATTTTCGATACAGCATCCTTGACGAGACCGCGGAAAAGCGCCGGATCGTAATTTTTCATATCCGTTGCCCGCACAAAATCGGCCAATTTCTGCCTCACTTCATCCATCAATGCTTCCGATTCTTTGGTATAAACAAAACCGCGGGTGATCAGTTCGGGCAAGCCTACCAGTTGTTTGCTGCGCCGTTTCAGGGCCAGAGCCACAATCACCACGCCATCCTGCGCCAGCAATTTTCGGTCTTTCAGCACTACATTGCCGATGTCTCCCACACCCAAACCATCCACCAGCACTTTTTCAGCCGGGACCCGGTCGGTAATGGCAGCGCCCAGGTCGCTGAATTCCAAGACTTCGCCGTTGGTCAGAATGAAAATATCCTCATCCTGCCAACCCAGTTGCTCCGCCAGATATTTATGCTGCATCATATGGCGCATTTCGCCGTGAATAGGGATAAAATACTTGGGATTGGTCAGCGACAGCACCAGCTTCAGTTCGTCCTGACCGGCGTGGGAACTGATCTGATTGCGGGAAATCAGATCATAAACCTGCTCTGCTCCCTGGCGATAGAGCATATCAATGGTGCGAATAAAGGTTTTTTCGGTGCCGGCATGATAAGAACCGGTCAGAATAACCGTGTCATCTTTTTCCAACGGGAAACGCTGGCCGCTCTCCCCGCTTAGGGGGCTCAGATAAGGCTCGCCCGGAATGGAAGCCAATAAAACGATGCCGGGTTTGCTTTTGACATTGCCGTGGTGGTTCTTATTCTGTGCCGAAGCCACATTGTGGCGGCTGTAGGTCAGACAACCGGCGCTTTCCGCCCGCTCCATCACATTCAGCAGCTGCTCGGTTGGTATGGAGACGCGGCGGCCGGTTTCTTCCGCTATGGTCAGTACCTGCTGCACGCGCACCAAATCGGTGATATAGAGATGGATGATTACGCGCCCCGGCGCATGACGGATCATGTCGGAGAGCTGTTCGCCAATTGCTTTTTCCGAAAGTGTGCTGCCCCGATATTCCGCATTGACAGAATCGGAAAGCAAAACCAAAACCCCTTCGCGGCCTAAGGTGCCAAAGCGATCGAGATCGGTACGTTTGCCATCCACCGGCGTATAATCGACTTTAAAATCACCGGTGTGAATGATCCAGCCCATCTCGGTTTTAATTGCTACGCCGCAGGCATCGCCGATATCATGATTGACATGAATCAGCTCACAAAGCATCTGTCCCAACATAAACGGTTTGCCGGCTTCAATGGTATTCATCTGCACCGGTTCGAAATAATCGTATTCGTTGAGATAGAAACGCGCCATCGCTAAAGTCAGCTTGGTGCCGTAAACCGGCAGATTGAGCTGTTCCAACAGATACGGCAAAGCGCCGATATGATCCTCATGACCATGTGTCAGGATCAAACCCTTGATCTTATCCTGATTTTCCAGGAGAATACTGACATCCGGGATGACGACGTCAATTCCCAGCATACCATCCTCCGGCATAGCGGAGCCGGAATCGATGATCACCCAATCGTCTCCCACACAGACGATCATCATATTCTTACCCAACTCACCCAAGCCGCCCAGCGGAATCAATTTGATACTTTGACCGATTGACATTTTTACTTCCATCCTTTAGCTGATTTCTTATACTAAAATCGAATAATTGTTTCGATTTTCAGGTCATCTGCAACACAAAAATCTGAAAAGTACACAGTATAGTTTACTTCCACAATAGCGCTGCGCTTTCCTTCTTTCTCCCTGTAATACATTGGAATACATTGGAACACCAAAAAAGGCAGCCGATGAATTTGATCTCATTCATCGGCTGCGCTTGAGAATTCCTGATGGATTAATTTTTATAGATCGATGGTATCGACAAACTTTACCTGGGCATACAGATGAATATCCCTGACGATTTGCAGCAGGATCGCCACCGTGCCGGCAGCGTCGTTCAGATCCATTACTTCAATGGGAGAATGCGAATAGCGGCGCGGAATGGTTAAAGCGCCGGTAACTATACCGTGTCCGGCTAAATGAATAGCGGCGGCATCGGTATTACCGCCGATGAACACCGTCTGTTGATAAGGCACGCCGGCTTTTTCGCAGCATTGGATCAGGATATGCTTCATGATGGGATTTAAGAGCATGCCGCGGGCACCGCTGCCGCTTAAAACCTGAATGACAGGTCCTTTGCCAATGGCAACCGGCAGTTCTTTGATATAATTGACATCCGGAGTATCGCCGGCCGGCATGGTATCCAAAGCAATCGCAAAATCGGGCTTCAGCCGATTGCTGACCATTTGTGCGCCGCGCAAACCCACTTCTTCCTGCACCGTGATCACGCCGTACAAGGTTCCGGCGAAATCGATGGTTTGCAGCTGTTCGAATAAAACCAGCATGACAGCACAGCCGATCCGGTCGTCCAGGGCTTTGCCGCAGACCCGGTCGGTATTGCTGAAACTATGAAAATAAGGCCAATGGTAAATGGGGTCGCCGATTTTAATCCCCATTTCAGCCACTTCTGCGTCGCTGTTGGCGCCGATATCAATATAAAGATCACGGTGTTTGATGACTTCACTTTTCTCTTTCTCACTCATCAGATGACCGGCTTTGACTCCGACCACCCCAAAATGGCCGTTGATGCCAATCTGTCTGCCCAGTAAAAGAGAATCCACAGTGCCGCCGATTTTTTCAAAACGAATGAAACCGCTTTTCTCCACACTCTTCACAATGGCGCCGATTTCGTCACTATGCGCCGTGATCATCAGGTTTGGACCGGCTTTCTTACCTTTCTTGACCGCAATCAGATTGCCAAAGGCATCCACTTCCACGGAATCGGCCAACGGCAGGAACTTTTCATACAAGGCTTTGACAACTCTTTGCTCCTGACCGGAAACACCGGGAATCAGCATTAGGTTATTCAGATAACTACGCAGTTTCTCTTTCATTGACATGCCCTCCTTAAAGGATTTTTTACTGCAGAACTTGAAATAAGTGACAACACAACGGAAAGGAGTTTTCAACATGAAGATTCTCTCATACCATCCCTTGACCAAAGCCCAGACCGACAAATTAAAAAGTTTGGGGGATATCGATCTGACTATTCTTTCGGCAGGCGAAGATCCGATTCCTCTATTGAAAAATACGGAAATTTGTTTCTCGGAATCGCGCTTTTCTGCCGCTTCACTGCAAGCTGCCCCCCATTTGAAGTGGCTGCAGGTCTCCAGCGCCGGGGTCAATAACGTCCCGCTGAAAGAACTGGAACAGCGCAAGATTCTCTTGACCAATGTACGCGGCATGCACGGCGACTGCATCTCCGAATATGTCCTGGCCATGATGTTTGCCTTGAACCGTAAATTGCCCTATGTGCTGGAAAATCAACGGGCCAGCAAATGGCAGAAGTTTGGTCAGTCGATGCTAAAAGATAAAACGCTCGGCATCATCGGTTTGGGCGGTATCGGTCAGGTATTGGCCGATAAAGCCGCCGCCCTCGGTATGCATGTCATTGGCTTGCGCAACAGCAACAAAGCAGCCGAGCATGTGGAACGCATTTATCACAATGACCATTTGACTGACTTTATGGCCGCTTCCGATTATGTGGCAGTCTGCTGCCCCTTAACCCCCGAAACAACCGGCCTGGTCAGCGCAGCCGCCATTGCCGCCATGAAGCCCACCGCTTCCCTGATCAACATAGCCCGCGGTCTGGTGGTGGACGAAGCAGCCTTAATTGCGGCATTGCAAAATAAGCGCATCGCTTCCGCCGCCCTGGATGTCTTTCAGGTGGAACCGCTGCCTGTCTCCAGCCCCTTGTGGCAGCTGGACAATGTGATTTTGACCCCGCATGTGGCCGGCGACATGGAAGACTACACCGAACGGGCCGCCGCGATTTTTGTGGAAAATGTGGAGCATTATCTGAAGAACGAACCCCTGCGCGGCCTGGTGGATTACAAATTGGGGTATTAAGGGCGGATTAGAACGCGTCAGGGCGAGTTGAGACGCGTTACTAACACTTTTGATGAATTAAAGACCTTGCACCGGGTAGATCGGGGAAAATCCCGCTATGTCTGAATCAAGGAAAATTTCGTACAATGAATAAGCAAAAATCTTGTACCGTATATGAAAGAGGCCGCAGTAATGAACAATTGCCGCAGCCTCTTTTAAATCGTTCCTCAGTTTACTCTTTTCATTATTTACAAAAGCGTAAATTGTAGGGAACGGTCTTGACCGTTCCGCGTTCTTTTCCTTTCAATTAACCGTCATTTTCATTCCTTACAAATACGCATCTGCATAACATTCTCAACCGTTCTGTACTTCACACTCATCAATTGATTCAACCTTTTCATTCCTTACCTATGCACAATGTAAGGAACGGTCTTGACCGTTCCGCGTTCCTAACCTATCCGATCGCAACAATCGGATCCCCGATATTGATCGCAAGCGAACTAATTACATACAACACGGTCGCATCTTGCGAAGCAAAATACTCTCCCAGTGTGTTGGTAAAATAATCCCTAATCTCCCCCAGCTTTTGCCCCTTAACAACCAAATCACCCGGTTTCACGGCAGGATACCAACAACCGGTTTGTTCTGCGGCGGAACCAATCATCTTCGGCAGTATCACGGTGGAACCCAAATTCTTAGGTTCCCCTGACAGTACTCTTAAGTACCTCAGGACATTTTTTACTCCCTTGAGATAGACCAGGACTTCTTCTTCGCTCCACAAACCACACTGCCCAATTTCTGCCAAAAATCCCGGAATTCCTGAGACAGCGGCAGAACCAAAGGAGCCAGTAACCGACATGGAGCCGACAACATACTTGATTCCCATCGCTGCCGCCGCTTCTTCTGAAATTTTCTGAACATCCGCTTTCGCCGCAACCGAGTAAAGAACAAAAGGCACCAGTGCTTCATGAATATCTCCGCCATGTAAATCCATATAAAAATCAGCTTGTGAGAAAAGTTCTGACGTGATGGTATAGGCGATCCGCTCGCTAAAAGTACCGGTCGCCTTTCCCGGGAATAGTCGGTTCAGGTTCTTGCCGTCATCCGGGCCAACATATTGTGTTTTTGCTAAAAAAGCTCTGACATTGACAGGATGGACGATGGCAATTCTGCCGCTGACTTCATCCGGATTTAATTGTGACGCAAGCCGGATGGCAGTTTCAACACCCGGATATTCACCACCGTGGGTTCCGCCGGTAATTACTACAGTTTTTCCTGGTTTTGCACCATTGATTAAGGTAATTGGCATCTCTACTTCACTGTTATAAACTTTTAAAAAGCCTTGAATTTTCTTACCCTGCTCAACTGAAAGATTTGCAACTTTGAATAAATCGCTCATTTTACTCCTGCCTCCCATTGCTTATTTTGAAAAAATCCTGAGTATTTCACATGAAATACCATAGCCCAAACCGAGAATCGAGGGATTTGTTAGAGATCAATACAACTTTTCTTTCGGCAGGCGAAGATCCGATTCCTTTATTAATCGAGCTAAAATCTGTTTCTCGGGACTGGAGAAAGTGCACCAAGGGGATGCACCAAGGGGACGGGGGTGTTGGCACAAATGTGCCAACACCCCCGTCCCCTTGGTGCATGATTAAGAAAACACCGGCTGAGCATGCAAGCGTAACCGGTTTTGCGTAGTTTGGTATTGTTCATGCGAATTTTAT
>JAJFTT010000026.1 GCA_021372785.1 Negativicutes bacterium
AATTCAGCAGCTCGCTCTTTTCTGACTTTGTGTATTTCTTACGCTTTTGTGTTTTTGTTGTTCCCATGACAACACCCCCTTTAGGAGGTATTATCTCATTTCGAAGTTCGTTTGACTATGTGGGTGTTATTTGACGCTTACAAATGATCGTGGCAGAACAAAGCAAATTTCTGATCGATAAACGATAAACTGGGTAAAATTGAAAATTCATAATATAATTAATATTATATATAGAAAGATATTACTAAATATTAGTTTACAAATCGTTTTCGTAGGCGTATAATAGATTTATCTTGTAGGTATTGGTATTTAACGAAAGGAGTCAAATCATGAGCATGATTAAGATGAAAGATGGCACGCAAATTTATTACAAGGATTGGGGGAAGGGGCAACCCGTGGTGTTCAGCCATGGTTGGCCGCTCAACTCAGACAGTTGGGAAGCGAGTATGATGTTCCTGGCTTCTCAGGGTTATCGCTGTATTGCGCATGACCGCCGCGGACACGGACGTTCGGATCAGCCTTGGCAGGGCAATGATATGGATACTTATGCGGATGATCTCTCACAGTTGATGGAAGCGCTTGATCTGAAGGCTGCTGTTCTGATTGGTTTCTCCGCAGGTGGCGGCGAAATTAGCCGCTATATTGGCCGTTATGGCAGCAAGCGTCTGGCAAAAGCCGCACTGATTTCGGCTGTGCCGCCTTTGATGCTGAAAACAGCAGGTAACCCCGCAGGTTTGCCGATGCAGGTATTTGATCAAATCCGTCTTGACTCTGTCACCGACCGTTCGCAGTTTTATCAAGATCTTGCCGGCGGACCATTCTTCGGAGCCAACAGACCAGGCGCCAAGGTCAGCCAGGGGATGATTGATTCTTTCTGGCTGCAAGGTATGAGCGCCGGCCACAAGAATACCTACGATTGCATTAAGGCGTTTTCTGAAACGGATTTCACCGAAGACCTGAAAAAAATCGACATACCCACGCTGATTATTCACGGCGATGATGATCAAATCGTTCCAATTGGCGCAGCGGCGCTCGCATCTGCGAAACTAGTCAAAAACGCGGAACTGAAAATATATAAAGGCGCACCACACGGACTCACTTATACAGAGAACGACCGGCTTAACTCTGACCTGCTCACTTTTCTGAAGCTTTGATGCTGACATGACATCGTGAGGAGAATGAAGATGGATGATAAGAATAGGAGTAAAAATCTCGGAACCAACGTACAGGATTCTGCTTTTGCCAAAGAGTCAGCGTTAGCAGAACGCGCGGAACTGCATCAGATTTCCGGCGGCAATCACCCCGCTCTTACTACAGACAAGGCGTCAAGATTTCTGACAATCAGAACTCACTGAGAGCCAATCCGCATGGTCCCACATTGTTAGAGGATTTCATCCTTCGCGAAAAAATCACGCATTTCGATCATGAGCGAATTCCCGAACGTATCGTTCACGCCCGAGCGACAGGCGCACACGGCTATTTTGAACTGACGGATTCCTTACAGGAATATACCACTGCAAAAATACTGACTGAGGTAGGAGAGAAAACGCCTGTCTTCACGCGAATATCAACCGTTGCAGGGGGTGCCGGATCGGTGGACACACCACGCGACATACGCGGATTCGCCGTGAAATTTTACACAAAGGAAGGGAATTGGGATCTGGTCGGCAATAACATTCCGGTTTTCTTTATCCAGGACGCGATTAAATTTCCCGACCTGATTCACGCTGTAAAAATGGAACCCGACCGCGGTTTTCCTCAATCGGCAACCGCCCACGATACATTCTGGGATTTTATTTCGCTTACTCCGGAATCCATGCACACAATGATGTGGATCATGTCAGACCGTACCTTGCCGCGTTCCTTGCGGATGATCGAAGGCTTTGGGGTGCATAGCTTCCGATTGATTAACAAAGCCGGAAAATCAACTTTTGTCAAATTTCACTGGCGTCCTAAACTTGGCCTGCAATCTACCATTTGGGATGAGACCATCAAGATTTCCGGTGCGGATCAGGATTTCCATCGCCGAGATCTGTATGAGGCAATTTCGGCGGGTGAATTCCCCGAATGGGAATTTGCGGTTCAGCTTTTTACCCAGGAGGAAGCGGATCGCTTTCCGTTCGATCATTTGGATGCGACCAAGTTGATCCCCGAAGAGCTCGTCCCCTTGAAAGTGATCGGCCGCATGGTCCTGAACCGCTGGCCGAATAATTTCTTTGCTGAAACGGAGCAAGTTGCCTACTGTCCTTCTCATGTTGTGCCGGGCATTGATTTTTCCAATGATCCGCTGCTGCAAGGCCGTTTATTTTCCTATCACGATACGCAGCTTTCCCGGCTGGGCTCGCCCAATTTCAATCAGATACCGATCAACGCGCCAAAATGTCCTGTAGCCAATCAACAGCGCGACGGGCAGATGCAGATGGGGCAACCGGAAGGCCGCGTGAACTATGAACCCAGCTCTCTTGCGGAAAATTCGGCACGTGAATCCTTGCGTGAAGGGTTTTACAGCGCCGCAGTCGGCGAGAGCGGAGAAAAAGGTCGCATCCGTGCAGAAAGCTTCGCCGATCACTATAGTCAGGCACGACAGTTTTATCTCAGCCAAACCGCTTATGAGCAGGCACATATCGCTTCGGCATTTGTCTTTGAGCTTTCAAAAGTTGAGCATCTGCACATACGCAAAGCGATCGTCGGGCATGTGCGTCATATCGATGAAGATCTTGCTGAGCGAGTTGCTGCAGGTTTGGCACTCGGTCAACTCCCCGACGCGCCGCCGATTGCGGTTCCCGTAAAAAACCTGCCGGTCTCTCCCGCACTGCAGATGATCGGCAAAATGAAAGCAACGCTTGTTGGGCGTGCAATTGCCATTCTGATTGCCGACGGCTCAGACGGCAGCGCTATCGAAAAAATGAGAAAAAGCGCCACTGATGCAGGAGCAACTGTGAAAATTGTTGCCCCCAAAATCGGAGGCGTGAAGCTGGCCGATGGTTCGAACCTGCCTGTAAACGGCCAATTAGCGGGGACACCTTCTGTGTTATTTGACGCAATTGCTGTTATCCTTTCCCACGAAAGCGCGAAGGCTTTGTCGAAGGAAAACGCAGCTGTCGAATTTGTGCGGGATGCTTTCGTTCATCTTAAAGCCATCGCTTCCGACAAAGGGGGCAGCGAGCTTTTAAAGACAGCAAATATCGTGCAGGATGCCGGTGTTCTGTCTGTCGACGATGAGTCCGCCTTTATTGCGGCGGCGATGACACGTCAATGGCAGCGCGAAAAATCAGTCCGCACACTGGCATAAGCGTCGGTTGAACCAGAAGCAAAACAACAACACTCGCTATCACCGCAGGGTGCTAGGAAGCAGAGAGCATTTGGAGATTACTTCCCACTTGCTCTCTGTTTTTTGCAATTTGCTCATTGAGAGGTTTGTATGGAAAGCAACTAAAACCATCAAGCAAGGCGGGAACCTCAAGAATTCCAGGAAAAGCCAAATAGAGCTTTGACAATCAAAGTCTTTTCATTCGACATCAGTAAAAGAAAGAAGGAAATGACTGTTGATTTATCGTAAAGAAAGCATAAACAGCGTACGCATATCAAGTGCTTTTCCTTGTAAAACTGATAAATTCAAAAATATGAGGAAGGTTGTAAGCTATGGGGTACAGAGCCAGTAAAGAAGCTTATAAGAGTTTAGAAGAGAGAATCAATTGGTTCACGCAGGGAGCTCCGCCGTCGGACAGTCTATATAAATTCTGCAGATTTTATATACAGAAGCGGAAGCGAAAAGGGTTGCTTTATTGCCGGTGCGTCCCTTTACTGCTAGGAAAGCCGCAAAAATCTGGAAGATCAGTGTTGGAGAAGCAGATCGCTTTTTAGAGCGCCTTTGTCAGAAGGCGTTGCTGGTGGACTCATTTTATAAGGGAGAGCGGCAATATGCAATGCCACCGCCCATGGCTGGATTTATTGAATTTGCATTGATGCGTAGACGGGGTGATATTGATCAGGAATATTTATGTGAATTGTATTATCAATATCTGAATGTAGAAGAAGATTTTGTCAAGGATTTATTCTTCGCAACAGAGACACGTCTTGAACGGGTTTTTGTGCAGGAGCGCATCCTGACGAATGAGAACACGATTCATATTTTGGATTATGAAAGAGCAAGCCATATTATTGCGGAAGCGATGCACATCGGTCTCGGAACTTGTTATTGCAGACATAAGATGCTGCATGTGGGCCGTCCATCCAGCATCAACGTTCCCATGGATGTTTGCCTAACATTCGGCAATGTTGTTCGTTCTCTGGCGGAAAACGGGCACTATGCGAGGTTAATTGATCAGAAAGAGGCAATGGATGTTCTGGTGCGATCTTATGCGGCAAACCTGGTGCAAATTGGCGAAAATGTTCGTGAAACCCCGGCGTTTATTTGTAATTGCTGCGGTTGTTGCTGCGAAACTTTGCAGGCCGCAAGAAAATTCAGCCCAATGCAGCCGGTGGCAACGACAAATTACAGACCTGAAATTTCGGAAAAATGCGCGGGGTGTGGAAAATGTGAAAAAGTCTGTCCGGTCTTAGCGATTTTCATGCAAAAAGCAAAGAGGGTCGCTCGACAGCGCGCATCGATCAGGAGATATGTTTCGGTTGTGGGGTCTGTGTGCGAAATTGTCCCCAAAAGGCGATTGAATTGGTCAGAAGAGAAGTTCAAATCATTACGCCGGTGAATAGTACCCATCGATTTATTCTGCAAGCGATCGAAAAAAGTACCCTGCAAAATCTCATATTCGATCATTAGGCATTCGCCAATCATTGTGCGATGGCGGCAGCGCTCGGCGTTATTCTGCAATTACCGCCTTTGAAGCAGATGATGGCGAGTAACCAATTCAAATCGATCTATCTGGATAAGTTATTGTCAAACCAACATGCGCAAAACCAATAAATCCCATCGCTTCTCCACCGATCTTGTTAAAGGG
This sequence comes from Negativicutes bacterium, assembly GCA_021372785.1. Taxonomy (NCBI): domain Bacteria; kingdom Bacillati; phylum Bacillota; class Negativicutes; species Negativicutes bacterium. Next base: position 4,959 of record JAJFTT010000026.1, read on the forward strand.
TACACCATCTGGTGGAATAGCAAACTATAGTATGCTTCCGCTTGTTGTAGTTATGCTTGCCCTATCTTAACGGGAAAGAAAGCAATAAAAAGCAGGCAGAATAGCAAAACAGTATGGTGAATCATTAAAATATACAATTCATCTATATTAGGTATCATCGAATTAAGGTACTCATGGCAGAGTAGACAGCATCCTATCATCAAAGGAGTGAATATCATGAGCGCAGGAAGCCGAATTTATCTTGATTTTCCCAGACCCAAGCGTGAACTCATAGAGCAGTTTCGCGGAATTCCCGTCGCGAACCTCGACGACTGCATGAATCGAACCGCGGCTGTCGCTGCCGAAATTCGTCCCTATGGTAAAAAAGAGCTGCTCGGGATTGCCTTCACCGTGCAAATTCCGGAAGGTGATAACCTCATGGTGCACAAAGCGCTGGATTTGGCCCAACCTGGCGATGTTCTTGTGGTCGCGGCTGGCGGCTTTCTCAACCGCAGCATTGTGGGTGAGTTAATGTCTCATTACTGCCAAATCCGCGGCTTAGCCGGCATCATCATCGATGGCAGCATTCGCGACGCAGAGGCCCTCGCTGCCATGGATTATCCGGTTTATGCCCGTGGTGTTTCTCCCAACGGTCCCTACAAAAACGGGCCCGGCGAAATCAACACGCCCATTTGTTTTGCCGGGCAAATGGTTTTCCCGGGTGATCTGGTCATAGGGGATGGCGATGGCTTGCTGTTTGTTCGTCCCGCCGATGCGGAACAAATTTTACGCGACGTCAGACTTCTCATGCAAAAAGAAGCAGAGACGATTGAAATGCAAAATCGAAGCAAAACTTACCCACGCCCCTGGGTCGATGCCAAACTTCAGGAAATCGGCTGCGAAATCGTCGACTTTATCGACTGGCGAAAAAAATAAGATTTTTAATTTAAGAACAGTCCCTGTATTTATGACCTTTTTCGGAAAACTGCTTAGAAACGAACAAACGAGCTTTCAAAGCCATTGATTCGGCTTGGAAAGCTCGTTTTGTAGCTATTTCTATAGAGTCAAAGCTTTCGCTTTCGCGATGGCTTCCATTTCTGCTTGCTCTTTGAGATAATCGGCATAACCCGGGCTGAAAGGTCGTAAGTAGCCGTTCGAACCGGCATTGTCATTGCCGTGTTCTTTGATGATCACAATGGTGCGCCCTTTGTCTTGACCAAACGCTGCGGCGCAAGCCTCATCAAACCCATTACAAATGATGTTTTTCCCCTCAGGCGTCTTGCCGAATGTGGTATAAACAAACAGACATTTCATCGTTGCCGTCTGCTCATCCATGTTCTCTTTCTTGATTTCTTGGATCGATACAAATGAATGGTCTTCCGATACGCCAAAACCTTCCATACAGGCTTTTTTGGTGTGCTGAATCAGGATCTTTTTTTGTGCGGGAGAATATCCTTCCGGGATATAGGCATATGCAATCGCCATAAAAAACTTCCTCCTTTTGTTTGCTTTGTTTGCTTACGTAAAAACTCGATTTTCCCGATGCTCTGAGATAAAAAAACCTATTAAGAACGGGATTTTTCCGGAGGATTTACCTAAATCTGTATTTTATGGCAGAGAATCACTCTCCTTCCCGCCGATCAATTTCTCTTGATCAGAACAAAAGCAGCGCATAGATTTTAAAAAAGTAATACACTCTTGTATGAACGGCGAAGAGATTGGAAACAAGGCACTGTGATTCTGATTTAGCGTACAGGGTAATATTCGGAATATTGGCCGCAGCACTCCTGATGCCGGCAGACAGTGCTTCCTCAACTGATTTGCTGCTCAGTCAGAGAGTCCGTCATTTTTTCTGTTTTCATGTTGTCAGATCCTACATAAACTTTTGATATTGTAAATAAAACATACGAAGCGAAAGAAAAGAAGATCAAAAAGCACCCTTCTCAAAATTTATTGCGTTGGGGGG